>NZ_JAOQJY010000002.1:32709-242361 GCF_025567525.1 Gallintestinimicrobium propionicum
TGTGCAGGCAGGCAACCTGTGCGAGGTACAGCAGTTTTATCAACAAGGATTGTCAGAGCGCGTGAAAAGACCAACTGCCAGAAGGCGGGAGAGAGATGCGATTCGGGCATTTTGGAACGAAAAAAATTATGTTTTGCTGGCAGCAGAAGCGCAGAATCAGCCGCATTTGACGATGCCATTTCGCTGTATGGAATATGATCTGGCAGAATATGCCAGACAGCTTCGCTATATCCGGCTGAAAAGTGAGGGAAAATTAAAAACCGGTGTAGAGTATTTAAGCAAGATGGGCAGAAAAGATCATCTGACGCCGATCGTAACGATCGTGCTGTATCATGGTATGGAACCGTGGGATGCTCCAAAGAAGCTCAGTGAAATGATGGAGTTGGAAGAAATTGACCCGATTTTAAAACAGATGGTGCAGGAATATCAGATTTATGTGTTTTCGTTGGAAGAGTTGCAGGAGGAATATTTCCAGACAAATCTGCGTGAACTGATTGGATTGATGAAACGGCGCAGCAGCAAGACAAAAATTCAGGAATACTGCAGAAAACATGCAGATCGGATCAGCAGAATGGACGTGGCGACTTACGATATGATCTGCGTGATGTTAAATCTGAAAGAACTGCAGGATAAGAAAGAAAAATATCTGGAAAACGGAAAGGAGAGTATAGATATGTGTAAAGCGATGGAAGAATGGGCAGAGGAACTGAGAGAAGAGGGGAAAAGTGCTGGAATAAAAGAGGGCGAACTGCGTGGAATGCAAAAGGCGAAAGAAAGTACGCTGAAGCTGGTTGCCAAAATGTCAGAGAATGGGGACACAGAGTATATTGCAAGGTTGATGGAGCCGGAAGTCTATCGGAGGATGATGGATAAATACGGAATGGAGTAATTGAGAAAGTACATTATAAGGAAATAACGCTTGCAAAAGAAAATAAAATTGTCGGAAAAGCTGATGGAGAAGCATGGAAAAATCAGATATCGTTTTATGAATGCGTATCTGTTTGCAACTGTGTTTCAGAAAAATCAGGAAGCATTGAAAGATTTGATAGCGGCACTGCTTCGGATTGAGCTGAAAGAGATCGTGTCGCTGGAAATCCTGAATCCAATCCTGCCGGGGCAGGATATTGACCACAAAAGCTGTATTATGGATATTCTGGTTCTTTTGAACGGAAATATCCGTGTAAATCTGGAGATGCAGGTTTTGGATGAGGGAAATTGGAATGAGCGTGGAGTGTATTATCTGGCAGAGAATCTGCTGGATCTGAAAAAGGGAGAAGATTATAAAAACCTGAAAACAACGGTACAGATTGGAATTCTTGATTTCGATTTGTGGAAATTCGGAAAGAATCCGTTTTATCAGGTATACGAGCTGTGGGACACGGAGCATGACCGCGTTTTTACAAATAAAATGAAGCTTTGTGTACTGTCTTTACGGCAGGCAGAAAAAGCGGAAGAAAGAGAGCGACAGTCGGGCTTGTACGACTGGGCAAAAACGCTGACTGCAGAAACCTGGGAAGAACTACAGGAATTGTCAGAGAAAAATGAAAAAATAAAGGAGGCAGTGGAGACGATGATTACATTGACAGAGGACGAAAGAGTCAGAATTGAGTGTATGAGGCAGGAGAAGGCAGAGAGGGACTGGATCAACGCGATGAATTATGCTACGGAACAGGGAGAAGAGCGTGGTGAAGCTCGTGGAATGAAAATGGGAATTCAAAAAGGAATGAAACAGGAACGGGAAAATACGCTGAAGCTGGTTGCCAAAATGTCGCAGAATGGGGACACAGAGTATATCGCAAGGTTGATGGAGCCGGAAGTATTTGAGCAAATGGCGGCAAAGTACGGGATGAAAGCGTAAGAATATAAGGTGCAAAAGGAAACCTGAAAAGAAAAGCTGGCGGAAGAATGATGCAGCTTACGATTCTCTGAAAGAAAGCAATAAAAAATAAGAAGTGGAGTTGAATGAGGCAGTGATCCCATGAAAAGTGGGTATCACTGCTTTTGTTGTAAATTATGGTTTGGTAAGCGCTTTTACTTCTTTTAAGACGATATTCTGTACTTCAGGACTGAGTTGTTCAAAGTAGGAAAGCAAAAGAATGGATTGATTGTTATGGGCAGAGGTGGGAAGAGACGGAATATCGGAATTTCCAAGCAGATAGTCTGTTGTTACATGAAAGATAGAAGCAATTTCCAAAAGGGATTTGAAGTCTGGTTCTCTGTAGCTGTTGACATATCCACTGACAGTTGACTTGGAAATGTTCAGGGCAGCAGCCAGATCACGCTGGGAAATAGACTGATCTTCCATGAGTTGTTTCAGGCGTTCTCCAAATGATGTCATGCATGATCCTCGATATGGTGTTGTAAAGTTAATATATAGTCGGGTTTCAAAATGATTGTAACAAAACGGCTATAAATAGAAACAAATGGACGCGAAATGAGTTGACAAGACGCGAAAAGAGAACTAAAATCAATATAAAGATAAATGATTTAAAGAAAATGTAATTAAGATAAGTTGGAGCGTTTACACCCGAAAGGAAATCTGTAAACAAAATTTGACGGAAAGGTAGAAGAGTTTTGGGAAAATGCGGATATTGTTGATGTAGACTATTACAGGAAATAGGAGTTTGGACATGACACACGATACGTGTGTGATGATATTATTACAATAATGTTGAGGGTACATGACTTGTACCAGAACAGGAGGAAAAAATGTTTAGGAAACTTTTCGGCGAGACAGAACAGGATCAGATTCAGTTCTTACACCCAAGAGCGATTGCCACGCTTGTGATTCTGGCTTTGATGGTTGTTGCATTGATACTCCATGCAGTTGGTTTGAGTGGTGGGGCAGATGCTATTGCTGGTATAGCTGAAATGGGGGTTGCTATTGTATTACTGTTCGTTTGGGGATGGCCAGTTGTTAAGGGACTGTTTGGAATAACGGCAATAGGCGCTATTTTTTCGGGAAATGTGGTTATTGGAGTTGTGCTGTTTGTAGTATATTTGACGCTTGCATATTTTCTTGGCATTATTTTTGCTTTCATAGGAACTATAAGATACATTTATCTGCGGATTAAGTATGGGAAAAATCAATGAGCGCATTTGAAAATCCATGGGGAGATATAGATAAAACAAAAGAGGGTGCACCATATGTAGTCAGTGATGATGGCTGGGGCTGGCTTGGGTTGGCGATTTTAGCACTTGTTCCAGTTGTTTTTATGGGGTTTGCACTTCAAGGTATGGCAAATTTTATATCTTCCCATCCGATTTGGATAATAGTTGGATATATTTTATTGACGTTGGGAATAGGCGCAATTTCGTATAAAAAGAAAACGGGATTGTGGAATGTGCTGGGAATGGTTGCTACATCTATTTCTTTTTTACCCATATTACTGACAGAAATGCTTGTTGAAATTCCGAGTATAGTGCGGGCTGGCGATTCAGTAGGCGGTATGATTGAACTGCTTATTGAATGGATTTTTATCACATTGATGGTTGTGGGAATTGCGGTTTTTGTTCATGCAGTTAATATGCTTACTATTTCGCCAGTACGTCATTTGATAATGGGGTTGGTTTATTGTGTTGTTACGGGTTTAATATTGGCAAAACAATTAAATGTTGAGAGAATTATAGAGCTGAAAACGGTGTATGGAATTATATTTTGATTGAGAGGACTATTATGGAGTTGATATGTGCTGAATGCAAGAACAAGTGGATGCCTTCAAACAGGATCAACGAAGTAATATGTCCGTACTGTGGAAATATTATAGGTGAATTATCAAGAGATTTCTCCTCGTTCGAAGATGGCATTGCTTACATTAGAAATATGTTCGGTGATGATATATTTGAACAAAGGAGATTTTTCTTTATATGCACGGAATATTGTCTTGACTATTATGAAAAGGAAATATCAGCTTTTAAGATTCTGTATGATTCTGGATTGAGTAAGAGAATACTTAATTTACGTGGAAGTGATGAGAAAATAATTGTTCGCTCAAAGAAACAATTTGTGTACCAGCTACGTATGAAAAATGGTATGAACACATCGTGGGCTGAGTATGTGATAGATTTATTTTGTTTTGCAACCGGAATTAGCACAGAGAATGAGTTCAGTAGCAATATTCTGTCAAAAGTGAGAAAGGCAGAGAACGGCGATCCTGAAGCTCAATACCAGGTGGGTATTTGTTATAAAGACGGAAAAGGGGTTGAACGTTCGCTGGATGATGCCATAAAGTGGTTAAGCCTATCTGCTGGCCAAAAATATACTGAAGCAATGGTAGCGTTATATCATATTTATGCTAAGGAGAATAATAAAAACATAGCGAAGAAGTATTTAGAAGAAGCTGTAAATTATGGAAATGTTAATGCCATAAATACTTTAGCATATTGCTTGTATCATGGTGACGATGGATATAAGCAGAACATCGAAAAAGCCGTTGCACTATTAGATAGTGGGGTGTCTCAGAAGAGCATTATTTCAATGAGAAGGCGTGCTGATATCTATCTTAAGGACGGAGATGTTGAACGAGCTACAGAATTACTTAAAGATGCTGGAAACATGGGTGATATTGACTCTATGGTAAAATATGCTTGGATAGGTTTTCGGGATGTAAAAGATTTTGGCAAAGGTGTTGAACTTAAAAACTTATTGGAAAAAGGTGCTGCAAACGGAAACATAGAGGCAGTTTATTATTTGGCATGTATTTACGAGGGTGGTTACACAATCCCGAGAAATATTGATTTATCAGTAAGACTATACAAGAAAGCAGCAGAGAATGGTGATGTTAAATCAAAAAAAAGATTGGGTGAATTGTTTCTTCATGGGTGCGATGACTTTGAAATCGACATAGAGCAAGCAAGAGTTTGGTATATGAGTGCTGCGGCTAGTGGAGATGAAGAATCGTTAAGTATTATTTCTCTGAAAAATCCAAATTCTCCTTTTAAAGAGCATGTTGATATAGAATTTGATGATGGTGAAATGGGAAAACTTAATATTATTGGAATGCGTATGTATGACGGAAATTATTATTTAAAGGTACCGATAGATAATAATGATTATGTTTACATAAAATATATAGAACACGCTGATGGAAGTATGGAATTCGAATCCATTGATGAAAAAATGCATTCTGTGATAGATAAGCAAGGTGAAGCCATATATTGAGAAAAAATGATGGATTATTATTATGAACAATTGAATTTTACGGAAAGACGTATTTATAAGTCAATATATGTCAGTATTGTAAATAAAGAATCTTATGTTTATATTGCACATATAAAAAAAGAGAACCTTGAAAAGATTTATATTGGGATTTCCTATGATCATCCGGAGATTTATTATATAGATTTTTCAACAGTAAACTATGAAATAGACAGTTGTAGGATCAGACTTATTTTTGAGTATCTTTTTAGCAGAGGTATTCTTGCCACAATAGAGAATAAAACAAATCAAGAAATTGAACGGATTGTTTCTGTGATGAGTTCTAATAGTGGAAAAGGGATCATCCAGATTGAGAAATCAATCCATGATTATATGGTTAATTCAATATCATATGATTATGAAGCACTCAGAAACAAGAGTATGAATAGGTGTTCCTTTAACATATATGGCGTTATTAATAACCGGTTAGCAGTATGTGAAGGGATAGCAAAATTTGTAAAATTGACACTAAATAAGCTTGGAATTGAATGCTTCATATGTGGAGGAAAATGCATTCTTGAAAATGAAAAAATAGAGGATCATGCATGGAATGTTATAAAAATAGAAGAGGATTATTATCACATTGATGTAACATGGGACATAAGAAGAGATGATGCGCAGAATAAAAGAATAGTGCCATATGATTATTTTAATCTGGATGATGCAAATATAAGTCGTGATCATTTTGACTTTAATATGAGTTTTGAGTGTACAAGTATGCTTTATAATTATCATGCTATCATGGGGCGGTTTATTTCTGGAAAGAAACAGTTGATACAATTGCTTTCGGATGGATTAGCACTAGGAAAGGATTTCTCTTTCAGAATTAAGAGGACCATAAATACTCCAGATAACATAGATGATATTGTTGTAGAGACGTTTAACGAATCAGTTAAATATAATGGGACTAATGGGAAACAGTATTATCTTTCTGCAAATAAAAGTCAACTAACCTATTATGTTACTGTGGGATAGTGTTTTCTGAATTAGAAAGATTGGAGGGATACTATCAAATAATGGGATTTTTGAATGGTGTTAAAGAAGTTTTTTCAATAGGTTCTACATTGGACAGGATGAATCAAGGTATAGATGGGGTTGTTAATTATAAGTCGTGTTCTGTTGAAAATTTTTTTGAAAGCCAATATGGAACGATTAATACGATAGTATCTGGTGGGTCGGATGACATTCGGTTTAAGGTCTTAAGAGCTCATATTGCCATTGCCATAAATGATGGATTTCCGGTGATTGTACTTCATCAAGGAAATCCATATATTGGCAGTCGCCTAAGAAATGAATTTGGAGGGGTAGTAGAGACAAATATAGTGGATATTGGCAGTGCTTGTTATGATCCGTTTTACGATCTTGACGGTGGCGCTATTAGTGAATTGGTGATGGGGGCTGCACCCAAGAGCTTTGATATTAAGCATAATGCCAAGTATTACATTGAAGGCGTTGTTGAACTGTTGAAGAAGAGTAAAAAGAAACCATATTTTAATCTCTTAGCAACATGTCCACATACAACGTTGTTTGATAAGATTGATGATCTTGTTGGGAAAAATCAGATAAGCGATTCAGATGGACAAGAAATAAAATCCAAACTAATGATCGGTCAATCTGAGAGTGTAAAAATCGAAAGTTATTTCTATACGTTACAGACTCAGATACAACCTTTCTTGTATCGGACAAAATCAAGGGAAAAGCCTGTTAATGTGAGAAAGAATATAAGCAACAAAGAATTGCTGGTAATAAACATAGGAAATATTGCTAATGAATTGTATGTCAATGTACTAATTGAAGAATTGAAAAGAGCTATAGCATATGGGAGTAGTGCCGCCGTGGTATTGGATTCCATATCAATTGTAGGAAATGATAAATTAAAAGAACTAATTATGGGCTTATCTGGACAGGTCAGATTTACAGTTATCGGAGATGATGTGGTAGCTCTTTCGGGAAGTGATGAACAGCTATTTACAACACTGGTCGGTAGAGCAAAAAAGATTGTGGTTTTATCGCATAACGCTGGTACATCGGCAGTGAAATGGTCACAGGTATTTGGTGAACATGACAAACAAGAACAATCTTACTCGGTTTCAAAAGGAGGATCCTATAACTCTCCAATACCGTTTATGGCTTCACCTAACTATAATAAACAGGTTAACTATAATTGGAAAAGGGAATATATAGTAAAGCCAGAAAAAATAATGAATTTAGGATATGGAGAGGCATTTGTTTATAGTGGCGATATAAATGAACTGGCACATGTTACTTTCAGATAAGGAGAACAAAAATGAGCGAATTGAAAATGGGTGATCGTGTAAGAATACTAAATGGAGGTGAATGTAAGGTTCTTGCCAAGTTAGGGGAAGGTGGGCAAGGCATAGTTTACAAGGTTTCTTATGAAGGAAAGGAAATGGCTTTAAAATGGTACTTTATTGAGAAAATGAAAAATCCAAAGCAATTCTACAGCAATTTGCAAAGAAATATTGAACAAGGAGCTCCAACAGATTCTTTTCTTTGGCCACAAGAACTGAGCGAATATAGTCAAGGGGAATCTTTTGGATATCTTATGGAATTGCGTCCACAGCAATATGAGGATTTTTCAAGGTTTCTGCTTGCAAGGGTTCGTTTTTCAAGCGTTGCCGCTCTTATCAATGCTGGACTTAATATGGTGGAGGGCTTTAGGGCTCTTCATAACAGGGGGTATAGTTACCAGGATCTTAATGATGGTAACTTTTTTATCAATCCACAAAGCGGTGATGTTCTGATATGTGATAATGACAACGTTGCTCCTTATGGAGAAAATTTAGGAATAGCTGGTAAAAGCGGTTTTATGGCTCCAGAAATTGTTTTAAAGAAAAAGAATCCGGATGTAAATACTGATAAATTTTCTCTGGCTGTTATGTTGTATCTTTTGCTCTTTATGAACAGACCGCTTGAAGGAAAAAGAACTATGGTTCCATGTATGACTGAAGAACTGGAACATAAGTTTTATGGTTCAGAGCCAGTTTTTATGTATGATCCTACAGATGATTCAAATCGTCCTGTAAAGGGGGTACATACAAATGCAATACGTAGGTGGCCAATATATCCTGAATATATACGGGAAGCGTTCGTAAAAGCATTTTCAAAAAACTCTATGAATGGGACTGCTCCTAGAATTATTGAAAAAGAATGGCAGGAACTTCTTACTAGAATGAGAGATGACTTGGCAATTTGTGAGCATTGTGGTAACGAAACGTTTGTTCATTATGATCGAGAAATGATATGTATTAACTGCGGCAAGCCTGTAAAAGTGTCTTATTCATTAAAGACATCACGCTATAATGTACCGTTGCTGAAAGGTAAGTATTTGTATAAATGTCACACAGATGCTTCGAGTGAAGATTTTAAGACAATCACGGTTGAAATCAAGACTAAGAAGACAGATCCTTCTGTTATTGGTCTGAAGAATGTTTCCGGATTAAACTGGATTGTAAATAATGCTGATGGAACCATTCTCAATGTTAAAAATGGGGATATGCTTACTGTTCAGAAAGGTATGGAGATAATGATGGGTTCAACCAAAACAGTTGTTCAATAACAGTAGAAATAACATGGAGGATATTAAAATGGCTAATTTTTTGGACGAACAGATCGAAGTACCGAGAAGGACAATGGTTGTGTTTTTCATTGTGGATACGTCAGGGAGTATGCAGGGAGCTAAAATTGGTGCAGTGAATAGTGCCATAGAAGAAGTTTTGCCGGAGATAGCAAAGATTTCGGATGAAAATGCTGATGCTGAGATAAAGATTGCTGTGCTTGATTTTTCAACGGATGCGAAGTGGTTAACCCCTAAACCTATTGATGCCTCCAATTACGCATTTAATTATCTTGAGGCAGGTGGATTGACTGCTTTGGGAGATGCATGCATAAAGCTGAATGAGAAGCTTTCACGAAAGCAGTTTATGGCTGAAGCAGTTGGGTCGTTTGCTCCGGCTCTGTTTTTGCTGAGCGATGGAGAACCAACCGATAATTGGGAAAGAGGATTGGCAAAGTTAAAAGAGAATAAATGGTATCAAAAAGCAATAAAGGCGGCTGTTGCAATTGGAAATGATGCAGATATAAACGTTTTGGAAGCTTTCACAGGAAACATAGAGTCTGTGCTTACTGTACATACTCCTGCAGCTTTGGCGAAGATGATTACGTTTATTACCGTGACAGCATCTGAGATAGGGAGTAAGAGTAGTAGCGTTGGTTTGGGTGTCGGAAATTCTAGCACTGATGCTATTCAGACTAAACAGGATGATTTTAACGATGCATTGGCAGCAATGGCTCCTGCAATAGTAAGTAATGACAGTGATGATGATGAATGGGATTAAGCCTTCAATGGAGTATGTGTATGAATCATATTGTATTTCAATCTAAGTGCCAAGGGTATTCCCATATAAAATCCGATTTAGAATGCCAGGATAGTACCTTGGTAAAGAAAACAGAGAAATATGCAATAGCTGTTGTCGCTGATGGGCATGGAAGCGCAAGTTATTTCCGGAGTAGTCGAGGTTCATTATTTGCGACGGAAGCCGCGATAACAGCAATCGAAGAGTTGTTGGAAACCATTTTGTCTGACAAAAGCAACATGGATGATTTTTGCGCATCTATAGATAAACACCTTATTCAACTTGAAAGAAGTGTCATTGCTAGATGGCACGAGCGAGTTGAAGATGATTATAGTAAAAATCCTTTTCTGGATTCCGAAATATTAAAGGTAGATGAAAAGCACAAAGAAAAATACTTAAAAGGTGAACGTATAGAGGCTGCTTATGGATCAACATTAATTGCTGTTGCATGTACGGATGCGTTTTGGTTTGGCATACATATAGGTGATGGTAAATGTATAACGTGTGATTATAGCGGGAATTTTGCGGAGCCTATTCCATGGGATGAAAAATGCTTTCTGAATGTGACTACTTCGATTAGCGATTCTAACGCTATAGATAATTTTCGTCATATATATTCCGAAAGTGTGCCGGGAGCATTATTTGTAGCTAGTGATGGTATCGATGACTGTTTTTCAAATACCGATGATAATGCGCAATTGTTTAACTTTTATAGGAAAATAACTGAAATGTATTGCACGCATGAGGTGGTAGATGCTTCAAATCAGTTAGGAGAATATCTTCCTATGTTAAGTGAGAAGGGAAGCAAGGATGATATGTCGATTGCATTGATTCTTGATATTGATGGGATGAAGGGGGTGTTTAATCCCATAAAAGTCAGGATTTCGGAAACAAAGGGAGACATTGATTTGAATGTATCATGATGTTAATCAGGTAAAAGTACTATTTGAGGATGTGCGTGATATGTACGATGAGGATACATATCAAGCAATATCAGTTTTAATAGATAAGTATTTGACGACTGGGTATCTGTCAAAAGATGAGCAAAAGGAATTATTTCAGTACTTGAGAAGGACTAATCAAGTTAATAAATCAGAGTCAAAAATAGAAAATGATTCTCATGAAGTGGAGAAGGGGATTGAAGACTGGGAAGATGATCTTGAAGACCAGACTAATAATGTCCCAAATCGTAAATCCACGTTGATTCTTCCTCAATCAGTACTCATATTGATAATGTTGATGAGAAAACTGATTAAAAATAATGAGAAGAGTAATCAAAATGGCATTACGCGGTAAAATAATGAAAAATGAGTTTAAGAAGCTGAGTAATCGTCAAAAAATTGCATACTATAAATCTGTTGGGAATGATTCTCTTGCAGATAACAGGAGAGCTATTGATAAAAACAATGAGGGACAGGGCTTAACATGGAGACAGGTGAAAATAAATTCTAAAAATCTTCAAAAGCTGATGAAAAAACGCGGATTGAGCCAGTTTGATACCACGCAGTTGAAAAAGTCGTTTGCAAAATGGGATGGTCAGAATAATCACAAGGGCGGTAATGTTACGGCAAGACATGCAAAAGCAAACGAAAAATATGTAATCACTCAAACAAAAGGAGAATCTGCCAGCGGAGTATTTGTATCAAAAAAATCTCTTGGAAATAGTCCGCAGGAGCGTATAGATAAGGGGGCATTGCCTCCGTCAAATAAAGCAAATCAGGAAAAAAGGGTTGCATTAGGTAAGGATCAAAATGTTATTAGCGGAAAAATAGCTCAGCAGCCTTCTTTTAAGGAACAGGATCCTGCTCATGGCGAAAGAAGAGGCGGAGGGAAACAAGTGGTTACGGCAGGTGGTTTTTCAACAGGTGCCGTGAAGAATATCAACAAAAATGGAGGTAAAAAAATGGCTAGTTCAGAAAAAGACAGGGGTAATGCGTTTAAGCAGTCACTAAAAGTGAACGTTCCACAGGGACAAGCAAAATCTTCAGGTAAGAAAAATGCGTTCAATAATTCACCCTCAAAAGGACAACGAGAAAGGACAAGATCTCAAAGCCAAACAAAAAGCAAGGGTATGAGTAGATAAGATGGAGAGGACTTTATTATGGGTGTTTCATCTACCATATTGTATGGGAATTGTATAGAGAAGAATCAGCCCGTATCTGGAACCGGACACCATAAGGTTGTTTTGAAGGGCAAATATAAAGGGCAAAAATCATCATTTACTTTGGATGAGGATATCTTAAGTAAGCATATGATGTTAGTGGGGGGTACAGGGTGTGGTAAATCTACGTTGTTTTATCATTTGTTTAAGCAGATTAGACAAAACCTTTCCTCTGAGGACGTGCTTATTGTATTCGATACAAAGGGAGACTTTTATAAGAGGTTTCGTAAACCTGAGGATTATGTTATAGGAAATTCTAAGCAATATAGAGATGAATCGAAATGTTGGAATATATTTAGAGAAATTTTGGCAGATGGATGGGATGAAAAAGATTATACTATAAATACGCAAGAAATATGCAAGGAATTGTTTGAAGAGCGTACAAAGGGTAATAGTAGCAATCCTTTTTTTCCCAATGCTGCGCGAGATTTGCTTGCCGCCCTTATTATTTCGATAATAAAGACTGGTGAGAATGATAAAGAGTATCGAAATGATAATTTCTACAATGATTCATTAAAGAGTTCCTTGGATTCATCATCTGTTGATGATTTCATAGCTGCGTTGGAGCGATTTGACGAATTAAGATCTGTTCTTAGCTACATAGAGGGAGATGGCGAACAGTCTCAAGGTGTGTTGTCAGAAATGTATTCAGTCATAAGAGATATTTTGATAGGGGTATTTGCGGAACGCGGAGGATTCTCTATTAGGAATTTTGTTAGAGCAAAAGGAGGCAAGGTTCTATTTATCGAATATGATCTGGCAATTGGAAGTGTGTTAACACCAATATACAGGCTCTTTTTCGATTTAGCAATCAAGGAGGCTTTAGGGAGAACATCTAGTCAAGGAAATGTTTATTTGTTTTGTGATGAATTCAAGCTTTTGCCAAACTTGCAACATATAGATGATGGAGTAAATTTTGGAAGAAGTTTGGGCTTGAAGGTTTTTGCTGGTTTACAAAGCATTGAACAGTTATTTGAAACTTATGGGGAAATAAAGGGTAGAAATCTGGTTGCTGGATTTTCTTCGATTTTTGCTTTTAAGGCAAATGATGTGTCAACTAGAGATTATATAAGGTCTTTATATGGGAGTAACATTATTTTAGAACAATATCAGGGAATGAATAAAACGTTGATTGAGGATAAGCGTGAAGGAAATACCGTCGAGGATTGGGATCTTAATTCGTTAAAAGTTGGAGAAGCTGTTGTCGGGCTTCCTTTTGAAAAACCGTTTAAATTTTATTTTGATAATTTCGGGTGATTTATATGATATGTCCTAAATGCAATAATTCTATTGGCGATTCAGAATGTATTTGTGGCAACTGCGGATATAATGTACGGGATGATGTGGATGTTGCCCTTATGCAGTGTATTTCTATTTCTGGAAAAGATATTTATAATAATTCGAATAAGTTTAATGCACTAATTGCCGATTTATTGCCTAAGAATGAAAAGGAAAGAAACGCTCTTTCAAATGCACTTAAGGCAAATGTTTCTATTTATATTTTTAATCATAACAATGCCAGTGTTGATGAAATCATTTCAAATACTTTGGGTGAGGTGTGTGAACTTACATTTACAGAGCCTGCTTGGGCTAGATATGCAATTATTAAGCTTTCCAAGGCGATGGGGATATTTATTCCGGAGGAATATGACTCGACTTTAGATCCTTTTTCTATCCAAGATGAGGGATCAAAATCGTTACAATGGGATTATAAAAAAGAAGAGTATTCAGAATTTGAAAAGTACTCCACATCAGAACTGGAATCTATGCTAGATAAGCAAGAGAATGCTTATATTGAATATGAACTTGGTGGGAGATACAAATCGGGAATTGGATGTAAGGAAAATGCGGCGAAAGCTTTTACATATTTTGAGTCTTCTGCTGTAAAAGGATTTGCTTTATCGCAGTTTGTGTTAGGTACGTATTTTGATGTTGGATATGGGTGTGAGCCAGATAAAGATATGGCTATATGGTGGTATGAACAGGCTGCGGAACAGGACTTGCCTGAGGCTCTGTGCGCATTGGCAGGCGAATATTTTGAGGGAGAAAATGTTGGAAGAGATGAAAATAAGGCTATAGACTTATATGAGAGGGCGGCTGACTTAGGGAATGAGGATGCAAAATTATGTTTAAGTTCTATTTACCTGGAGAAATGTAATAATGAAGATGACATAAAAAGAGCCATAGAATATCTTAAAGAAGCTGCAGAGTCTGGCAATGGAGAGGCCTGCAATAATTTGGGTATTGTATTTGAGATGGGAAAGGGAGTTCCTAAGGATGACAGGGAGGCAATAAAGTGGTATGAAAAAGCCGCAGAATCTGGCGTAGAAATTGCCTATGTTAATTTAGCGGCACATTATCAAATGGGAATAGGCGTTCTTAAGGATGAGAGTAAGGCGGTTTCAATTTATCTGAAAGGAGCTAACAGCGGATTTCCCGTGGCTCAGAACGCATTAGGAATGTGCTATAAAAACGGTACAGGAGTTGAGATTGATTTAAAAACCGCATTGTACTGGTTTGAACAAGCAGGAAATCAAGGATTAGGACCTGCTCAGTTCAATGCTGGCTTATGTTATGAGATGGGAGAAGGCACAGCACAGAACTTTAGAATGGCACGAAGTTGGTATTTAAAAGCAATAGAACAAGAGTATTATAAGGCTTATTTTAATTTGGCTTATTATTATGAAAACGACATTGGCGGTGGCGGGCGGAATGTGAAGCTTGCAAAAGAGTATTATCTTATTTCTGCTGAGAAGGGATATGAATATGCACAATATGTTGTAGGAAATTATTATTTGCATGGAGTTTTAGGATTTGAACAAAACGGTGAAAAAGCGATAGAGTGGCTACAGAGAGCCGCAGACAATGGTCATCCTATGGCAAAGAATGATTTGGCTGTTGCATTATTTCAAGGAGAAGAGTGCAAGAAAGATATTGCTTTAGCCCTAAAATTGTTTGAAGAAGCCGCACAAGAAAAGGTTCCGAATTCATTATTTAGTTTGGGTTATATTTACTATAATGGACAAGAAGTACAGAAAGATAAAATAAAAGCAGCGCATTATTTCTTGGAATCAGCGAATTTGGGGTATGCACCGGCTATGATGAATTATGGATATATGTGTGCCTCGGGAGATGGGATAAGAAAGAATCTTGATGATGGTCTGTTTTGGCTTTTATCAGCTATTGAAAATGGAGAAGATGGAGCCATGGAGTATTTAACTAAGTACTATAAGCAAAATCGCAGAGGGGAATGGGTAAAAAAATTGTTTTCATAGTATTTTAAGGGATACACTATGTTTACTCAAAATAATAAAGGGAGGACTCTGTAGTATAGGAAATCTCGTATGACATGGAAGGGTGGGTTACCGTAAGGAGTAGGGGAAAGAAAGGCCGATCATAGCAGAATAAGACGACGTCTTGTTTTGTATACTCTAAACATCCGTATATCCATGATTTATGACCAAGGGGAATGACATAGACTAAGAAAATATCTCTATGAATGAAAAATGAAAACGTAAGAAAAAGAAAGTTAACAAGAGAAAAACAAAGATTATTATTATGGGAGAAAAACATGGGATTCTTAAGTAGATTATTTGGGGGAAATCAATCAAATGCAGTAGAACAGGTTAGAAGTCAGCCAGAAGGGTTCTACATAGTTAAATACGAATATGGAGAGGGACAAGCTCGCTCTCTTTTTCAGAAGGCGGAAGCCGGTGATGTTAACGCTCAACTAACGATAGCTAAATGCTTTATGGATGTAGCCGAACAACCATATGCGCTTCCGTGGTATGAAAGGGCTGCACAGGCAGGAAGTTCACAGGCTCTTCATGAACTTACATATTTTTATGAGGGAAGGTACGTTGGAGTCGAAGCAGATCCTGAGAAAGCGGAACAAGTTCGCAGAGAGGCTCTTGAAATGAATAACCCTGAGGCCATATTAAAACTTGCATCGCAGTATTATTCAGGGGATGGTGTTGAGAAAGATAAAGAAATGGCTTTCAAGTATTACATGAAAGCCGCTGAGCTTGGAAATGATGAAGCAATGGCAGAGGTAGGAATGTGCTATCTAAATGGCGAGGGTGTCAATCAAAGTGATTCGCAAGCATTTGCATGGCTTTCTAAGTCAAATGATACCTGTTATGGTTATTATAATTTGGCACAGTGCTATATAAAAGGCATTGGAACATCAAAAAATTTAGAAAGAGGCGTATCATATTTGGAAAGAGCGGTAGAAGGAAAATGTTTGCATTTATCTGAGGCAAGAAGGCAACTTGTTGATTTATATTCTAAGGGTTATGGTGGACCTGATGCAAAAAGAAAAATGGGCGAAATTCAAGAAGAAATTAATCAGAGCGACAAATTAATGGATGAGTTAGCAGCTTTGATATTGTCTGACAGTAATAATTAAAATACAATCATTGTAAAGTAAACGCAGGTGCACTTACATCTAAAGACTCCCGGCATCGTGCCATTTGGCGCGATGCCGGGATTTCGTATTCAGTTCCATTCCTCAGCCAAGAGGAAGTCGCGGATATTCCGGTGTTTGATCCCGTTTCGGCTCATATCGAACTCATCGAGGAAAACAACGTACTTCGGAAAGTTATCGCAGATTTTCATGCGAGCATGGAATCTGCCACAAGAACCCACGAGTGAACTGTAATGATAAAACACAAAATTCAACAAACAATTTCAGATAAGATTTAAATACTTAAGCGAAAACCTCGGGCGGAACAATCACTGCCTTTTTCCTCAAAATTCATTCAACAGCCCTACAACTGTCCGTAACTCTTCCGCCTTCACCTTATCCGGGAACTGGCCGGAGAGAACGCAGTTTTTGAAGTACTTAATCTCTTCTGCGTAGGCGTCGCTCTTGGGCAGGTTGATGGAGCCGGTATCGCCGGTGGCCTGCTCAGTCGGGGAATAGATGCTGCCGTTGTTTTCATAGATTTTGCACTCGCCATTTTCGTAGGTAACGAGAGCGCCCTCGAACTGGAAGCGGTAGGAAGCGCCGAAGGGGTAAGCGGATGCATACCAGGAAGCTTCGGTGGTAACGAAGAAGCCGGGAAATTCATATACAGCGGTCAGATAGTCCTGATTAGGCTGCTTTGCGCGGTGCTTCAGGGAAGCTTCCGGTTTGCCGAAGGCGTATACGAGGAAGTCAAGATCATGGATGTGCAGGTCGTAAGGAACAAGTCCGCTTCTCTTTTCATCCATCATCCAGTTGTCCCAGCTCCAGGCGGGATAGCTGCCGAGGCGTCCCATGTAGCCGGACAGGAGCTTTCCGTATTTGCCGGAATCGTAAAGCTCCTTGATCAGCTCATATTCGGGCCAGAAGCGCAGAACCTGTGCGATCATGAAGCAGACATTGTTTTCCTTTGCGGTGGAATATGCCAGCTCGATGTCCTCTTCTTTTAAGGAAATGGGTTTTTCACTGAGGACGTGGATGCCTTTTTTCATTGCCTTGACTGCAGTGGGAACGTGCAGATAGGTGGGCAGGCAGATGTCCAGGATGTCCAGCTCTTCTTTTTCAAGCATTTCATCGATGGAGGTGTAGTGATGCGGCTCCGGATAAGGCTCCATCCGCTCCGGACGGATATCGCAGATTGCTGTGAGTGTGGTGTCCTCCATAGCGTTCCATGCAGGAATGTGTGCGCCGCTGATGCCGCCGACGCCGACTAAACCGATTTTTAACATGATGCTTCCTCCCCGTAAATTTTATCAATAATGTTTTGCAGATAAGTTCTGGATTCCAGAATGTCGGTCAGCTGCTGTGGACCGTCGATTTCCCGTTCGATGGTGACATAGGAGTTGTAGCCAAGTTCATGCAGCTTTGTAAAAACTGCACGGAAGTCTACTTTTCCCTGTCCAATGGGTGTTTCGGCACCGAGCTCATGTCCGTTTGTCGGATAGCAGCCGTCCTTTGCATGCAGGTTGCGGACGTATTTGCCGAAAACGTCAAGTGCGTCTGCCGGGTTTGCTTTTCCGTAAAGAATCAGATTTGCAGTGTCCAGATTCACATAAAGATTATCCGTGCCGACGGCTTCAAAGCAGCGCAGCATGGTAACGGGGGTTTCCTGGCCGGTTTCAAACAGCAGGCACTGCCCGTTTTTCTTCAGATGCTCTGCAACAGTGCGCACAGCGATGCAGAAGCTGCTGAAATTGGGATCATAAGGATTTTCCGGAATAAATCCCATATGGGTTACGACATCAGTGATGCCGAGCTTGTGGGCAAAATCTGCACCGTCGCAAAGGTTTTCGATCCGCATCTGTCGGTATTCCACAGGGACAAGTCCAAGGGTGAGTGGTCCGTCGTAAAAGTTCCATGCCGCAGGTCCGGTCCAGCCGCACCAGAATGCGGAAACGGTGATCTGGTATTGTTCCAGAAGTGTTTTTAAGGTGTTTGCATTTTCGCCCGTCCAGGCGGCAGGATTCCAGGAAACCAGCTGACAGGAATCGAAGTTATGTTCCCGAAGCTGGGCGAATTTTTTTTCCATACCGTCGATCTCGGAGAAATTGACGCAGGTTCCGATTTTCATAGAGAGCTCCTTTTTAGGCAAAGAAAAATGGATTTCATTGCCCTGAAATGATGATTTTTTGTTGTCTGGGAACTGTTTTTACAGTATCATGAAAAGCAGGAGAAGCCCATTATTTTTTTGACTCATTTTAGGATAATTTTTACCTTTTGCGGAGGACAGTATGATCGACGCATACAAGGAGCTGACGCCGGTAATCTATGGAGAAAATGCGATAAAATATCTGTATACCGAGCAGAAAAAGGCAGAGGGGGAAATCTGTTTTCTGCTGCACTGGCACGACCGGATGGAGCTGACCTATGTGACGGAGGGGACGCTGCGGTTTGTGACGGAAGGAGAGGAGTTTTTGGTTTCTGCAGGAGAGCTTGCCGTAGCGGGACCGGGGCAGATGCATGGCGGTTTTGCAGTGTCGGAAAAGGTCTGCTATCATACGGTCATGTTTGATGTGGAGCGGTTTTATAATGGAACGGCAGCGTCTGAAAAATATTTACGTTCCCTGGGAAATGGAGAACTGACTTTTGTGGAAAAAATTGCAGAGAAAGAGGTTTCCGGGCTGCTGGAGCGTCTGGTGGGGCTGCTGGCCGGAAGGGACAGCGGAAAAGACAGCAAAAGCTCGCTGGCAGCCATCGGAACGCTGTATGAAATTCTCGGATGTCTGATAGAATACGGCAGGTCAAAAAGCAGTGCAAAGGTCAGTCCGGACAGCGGGTTTGGTCAGATTTTAATCTATGTGAATCATCATTATACGGAAAAACTCAGCCCGGCAGCGCTGAGTGCGCAGTTTGGATATCATGAGGCGTATTTCTGCAGACGCTTTCGGGAGCTGACAGGCATTACCTTTTCGGAATATGTCCGTGCGCTCCGGATGGAGTATGCACAGAAGCTTTTGAAGGAATCAGAGGATGAGGTGGGGACGGTGGCCTGGAAATGCGGCTACCCGGACGGAAGCTATTTTACACGGGAGTTTCGGAAGATGTACGGGTTTACACCATCGCAGTTCCGGCGGATGACGCGGTGAACTGTAGCGTTTCGGCAGATGTGAGGAAACACAGCAGTGAAAAAAAGCTGTACAACAAAAACACCGCAGTCTATAATGGAAAAAACGGATCGGGAGGGAGAAAATGTTATGCAGGCATTATTTGATGCCGTAAACGCGATTTGCGGCAAAATTCAGGTTGTATCAGATCTGTTCTGGGAGTTTCCGACCAACTTCGGATGGTATGCGGCGATCCCGATTCTTGGAAATTTCAGTCTGGCGATCATTTTGCTGGTCGGTACTGGAATTTTTCTGACATTTCGGTTCCGGTTTGTACAGGTGCGGAAATTTAAGTACGGCCTAAAAGTGCTCCTTCACAGCAAAGCAGCGACGAAGACCGGTATTTCAGCGCTGGCGGCATTTTTGCTGTCTACGGCGATGCGGGTAGGACCGGGAAATATTCTCGGCGTGACGGGTGCGATTTCGATCGGTGGTCCGGGCGCGCTGTTCTGGATGTGGCTGTCGGCGTTTTTCGGGATGTCCACAGCCTTTGCAGAATCCACGCTGTCCCAGATTTTTAAAGAAAAAAGAGATGGGCAGTATGTCGGCGGACTTCCTTTTTATGGAAGAAGACTGTTAAACAATGCGGCGTGGGCCGGTGTTGCGCTGAGCGTGCTCTACATTGTCTATGCCTTTTTGTGCTTCCCGGCGCAGGGCTTTAATACCATCTCCGCAGTCGGTGCCATTGCAAATGAGATCACCGGGACGACGATTGCGACCAATTCGACGCTGTATTGGATTTCCTTCGTGGTACTGATCCTGATTGCTGCACTGATCAGCTTCGGGGGAATCAAAAAAGTGACAAAGGTAACAGATCTGCTGGTTCCTGTGATGGCGGTGATCTATGTGCTGACCGTAGTTGTGCTGGTTGTCTGCAACTTTACGCGGATTCCGTGGTTTTTTCAGGCGGTATTTGGACAGGCATTTTCGCCGGATGCTGTATTTGGCGGAGCCTTCGGCACAGTCCTTAGCCAGGGCATTAAACGCGGTCTGATGTCCAACGAGGCAGGTCAGGGTACCATCACGATGCCGGCGGCGGCTGCGGATGCAAATCATCCCTGTGATCAGGGCTGCGTTCAGGCCATTGGCGTTTTTCTGGATACGATTGTGATCTGTACGCTGACCGGATTTGTGGTGATTATGGGAAGGATGTGGACGACAGACCGTGCGGCAGAGTGGTTTGAGATGGGCAAGCTGGACAAATTCCTGGCATCCTGCGGAGAGCTGACCGGACAGAGCGGCGCTTATCAGATCGTAACGTTTTTAGTGAGCATCTGCTTTGGCCTGTTTGCATTTACCTGTCTGATCGGCTTTATGTCCTTTACGGAAATGTGCGCGGTGCGGATTTCTTCGCGCAAGGGTTTTATTGTTCTGATCCGGCTGCTGTGCCTGTTCGTCATTTCCTTTGGCGTCATTACCAATATCGCGGGAATGGATCTGGGCGCGCTCTGGGATTTAAGCGATTTTGCCAATATTCTGATGGTTTACTGCAACCTGCCGCTGCAGTATCTTGGTCTGAAGTATGTAACCCGGGCGTGGAAGCACTTCGAAAAACAGGACGGCACGCCCTTTACGTCTGAAATAGCAGGAATCGATGTGCCGGTCTGGGAGGAAAAAGCCGGAAAAGCATAACGGGTATTTTCACAGAAAGAAAGGCTGACGCGGTCAGAAAAACAGCCGCCGGGGCGGCAGAATGGGAGGGTATATGGATTACGCACTGTATCAGAAAATTTCAAAGGTCACGCTTGGAAAGCAGCCGGCGGACCTGGTTTTAAAAAATCTGAAGCTGGTGGATGTATTTACAGGGGAGATCGTGGAGTCAAACGTTGCAGTCAAGGACGGTCTGATCGCGGGGGTGTCGAGACGTTACCGCGGAAAAAAGGAGATCGACCTCGGTGGAAAATATCTTGCGCCGGGCTTTATCGACGCACATCTGCATCTGGAATCCACCATGGTTACGCCCAACGAGCTGGTCAGCACGGCGGCACGTTTCGGGACGACGACATTTATCGTAGATCCCCATGAGGCGGCGAATGTCAGCGGTGCGGCCGGGATTGACTATATTCTTGATCAGACGGAAAAATCTCCGGCGAACGTCTATGTCATGATGCCGTCCTGTGTACCGGCGACGCATGTGGACGATAACGGCGGTATTTTTTCCGCAAACGATATGTATCCGTACGTCCGCAATCCGCGGGTTCTGGGACTGGGGGAAGTGATGGATGATCCGGGGGTTATCAACGGCGACGAGAGCATGTTTTCCAAACTGCTGCTGTTTGAAAACCGGACGATTGACGGACATGCCCCCTATCTGCCGAACCGGGAGCTGAGCGCTTACAAGATGGCGGGGGTGGATACCGACCATGAAGCGACCAGCTTTGAATACGCGCTGGAAGAGGTGCGCCGCGGCATTCATGTCCATATCCGCGAGGGCAGCGCAGCCCACAACCTGAAGGATATCGTAGAGGGCATTGTCCGCACCGGAATCGATACGGAATATTTTTCCTTCTGTACGGACGACAAGCATATCGAGGATATTTTACGGGACGGCCATATCAGCTACAACGTAAAGCTTGCGGTTTCCCTCGGCATGAATCCGGTTCAGGCGATCAAAATGGCGACGATCAACACTGCAAAATGCTACGGATTAAAGCATCTGGGTGCGATTTCTCCGGGCTTCCAGGCGGACTTTGTTGTGCTGGATAATCTGCAGGATCTGAATGTGACAGATGTATTCTATAAAGGAAAGCTTGTAGACCGGAATGCGCCGATCCGTGTAAAAACGTGCGGCAGAGCGTTGAAACATACGGTACACCTCGACAAGGTGAAGGCAGAGCAGTTTGTGCTTCCGATTGGAAAAAAGAAAACCCATGTAATCGGCATCAATCCGTCCCAGATTACCACAGAGGATCTGGCGGTTTCTCTGCAGCCTGCGGCAAATTATGTTCCGACGGACGGCTATTCCAAGGTTGCGGCTGTGGAGCGGCATCATAATACCGGAAAAATCGGCGTTGCAGTGGCAAAGGGCTACGGCATCCGAAACGGCGCAGTGGCATCTTCTGTATCCCACGATTCCCACAACATCATCGTCATCGGGGACAATGACCGCGACATGGCATTGGCAGTGGACGAAATCATCCGAACGCAGGGCGGTTATACCGTTGTGGAAAACGGCGAGGTATTCGAAACGCTGCCGCTTCCGATCATGGGACTGATGAGCGACGCCGGGTTTGAGTCCGTCAATGAGACTTTAGGCCGGATGATTAAAAAAGCGCATGAAATGGGCGTTCCGGCGGATATCGAGCCGTTCATCACATTATCGTTCTTGGCACTTCCCGTCATTCCGACGCTGCGCATTACGCCGCGCGGTCTGTGCCTGCTGACCGCGAAGGGACCGGAAATTCTGCAGGAGTAAAGCCAGGCTGGAAAGCGCCTGCAAAAAAAGTTTTTATGGAGGAACTTATGGATATAAAAGAAAAAATTCATGAACTGTCAGAGGAAATGATTCAGAATCTGGGACGTCTGGTTGCGGTGGATTCCCAGCTCGGCACGCCCGAAAAAGGCAAGCCCTTTGGCGAAGGCCCGGCAAAAGCCCTTGAGGTTGGCTTAAAAATCGCTGACGAGCTCGGCTTTCAGACGGTCAATCTGGACAACTACTGCGGCTATGCAGAGATGGGCGAAGGAAAAGAGATTATCGGTATCGCCGGACATCTTGATATCGTGCCGGTGGGTGGCGACTGGACCCACGATCCCTTCGTGCTGACCCGTGAGGGCGATTATGTATACGGCCGTGGAACGACCGACGACAAGGGACCTGTTCTGGAAGCACTTTATGCGATGAAGCTGCTGCGGGATTCCGGCGTGAAGTTAAATAAAAGAGTCCGCCTGATCATGGGCTGTAATGAGGAAACCGGTTCGAAGTGCATGGCGTATTATAATGAAGTGGAAGAGGAACTGTCCTGCGGCTTTACGCCGGACGCGAACTTCCCCTGCATCCACGGCGAAAAGGGACACATGTCAATGATGGCATATTCCAAACATACGAAGATCCTTTCCATGAACGGCGGTTTTGTTACAAATGCGGTTTGCGATTCCTGCACGACAGTGATTCCTGCGGCAGCAGGTCTGAAGGAAAAGCTGGAAAAAGAGCTGGCTGAGACGAAGCTTCAGGAGTACCGCGTGACAGAAGAAAACGGAGAGATCACGATTTATGCAAAGGGAGTGCCTGCACATGCCAGCACGCCGACGCTGGGGGTCAATGCTGCAGGTGTAACCTTTGAGTGTCTGGAAAAGGCAGGCTTTGAAGATGATTTTGTCACCTTTTATAATACCCATCTCGGAACTGCCTGCGACGGCTCCGGTATCGGCTTAAAGGTTTCCGATGCTTATGGCGACCTGACGTTCTGCAATGGTATCGTTAAAACTCAGGACGGCGTGATTTCCTGCACGATTGATATCCGTGTTCCGGTTACCTTAGAGCCCGACGAGGTCCGCAGGCTGTGCGAGAATAAGCTGGAGGATGAGAACGGACGGATCGAGATTCTGGACATCGGCGATGGATTATTTTTCCCGAGAGAGTCCCCTCTCGTAGAAGCCCTGTACAAGGCGTATGTGGATGTGACTGGCGACACCGCAAACGAGCCGATGGTCATCGGCGGCGGAACCTATGCGAAGTCCCTGAAAAATATCATCGCCTTCGGTCCTGAAAAGCTCGGAATCGATTATCGCATTCATGGTGCGGACGAGTATATCCTTGTATCCGGCATGGAGGAAGCTGTGCTGGTATACATGGAAGCCATTAAGAACCTGCTGGCGATTTAAGTATTCCTGTATGGATTAGGATTTTTACCTGCACATTTCTTGACTAATATACATTGAAAATGTATAATTATTCATCGTGGTAGGAAGCTATATGCTCAGAGGGGCTGCAGCTGCCATAAAAAAGATTCATGGTCATTAAAGTTTCAGCAAAATAAAGGAGTAATTACAAATGGCAAGTTTATGGGGCGGAAGATTTGAAAAAGACATGGATGATATTGTAAAAAAATACAATGCATCTATTTTCTTTGACCAGAGAATGTATAACGAGGACATCGACGGCAGCATCGCGCATGTGACCATGCTTGGAAAGCAGGGCATCGTATCCAATGAGGAAAAAGATCAGATCATCGCAGGTCTGGAAGAAATCCGTAAAGAAATTGCGGAAGGAAAGATCCTGTTTACCGTAGAAGACGAAGATATCCATATGGGCATCGAGAGCCGTCTGATCGACAAAATCGGAGACGTGGGAAAAAAGCTCCATACTTCCAGAAGTCGTAACGATCAGTGTCAGGTAGATATCCGCCTGTATCTGAGAAAAGAAATTTATGAGATTTTGAACAGCCTGTGCTATCTGGAAAGCGTAATTCTGGAAAAGGCGGAAAAATATGAAGATAAGATTACAGTAGGCTTTACCCATCTTCAGCACGCACAGCCGATCACGATCGGATTTGTTTTTATGGCATATTTCCAGATGTTTAAAAGAGATATGGAACGTCTGACGGATACGCTGGAGCGTCTGAATTATAATCCGCTGGGGGCGTGTGCACTGGCAGGAACAACGATGCCCATCGACCGTCATTTGACGAGCGAGCTGCTTTCTTTTACTGCACCGACGGAAAATGCCATGGATACAGTCAGCGACCGGGACTACAGCCTGGAATTTTTGAGCGATGCTTCCATTTCCATGATGCACTTGTCCCGCTGGGCGGAGGAATTTGCATGGTGGAACTCTTCCGAGTTTTCCTATATCGCAATTGACGACAGCTTTTGCACCGGCAGCAGCATTATGCCCCAGAAGAAAAACCCGGATATGGCAGAGCTGATCCGTGGCAAGGTTGGCCGTGTATACGGCGATCTGATGCAGCTGTTGACCGTTATGAAGGGAACTCCGCTTGCTTATAACAAGGACTTCCAGGAGGATAAGGAGAGCCTTTTCGATGCGATCGACACCTGGAAAGCGACGATTGATATTTTTGCAAAGATGCTGGACAAGACCGAATTCCGGATGGATCAGATCGAAAAACAGCTTGGAAAAGGATTCTTAAATGCGACGGATATTGCAGAGCATTTTGCAAAGCAGGGCATTCCGTTCCGGGAAGCACATGCTATCGTAGGACATATGGTAAAAGCATGTGAGAAGAAGGGCTGTGACCTTGAAGATCTGACAGACGAAGAGCTGCAGGCGATCGACAAGCGCGTGACCAAAGAGCTGCTGGGGGACATCAGCATCAAGTCCTGTGTCAATGCCCGCGTATCCTTCGGAGGAACGGCACCTTCTGAGGTACATCGTCAGATCGAGGTTGGCCGTCAGTGGTTAAACAGCCTGGAACGGTAAGGAAGCAAGCTTTGAAACTTTTGGCAGCAAACAATAGAATGCACGCTCTGCGAGCATTCTATTGTCATGAATTGAAAAAGGTGATGCAGAATCCTGAAAACTGGGGATTTTGCATCACCTTTTTTACGGAGTTTATAGTACAATGATGACGAAAGGCAGGAAACAGCTATGTCACTATTTAAGAAAAAGTCATCTGCAAAATCCTATGATAAAGACACACAAAAACCTGTGATGAAAGCCAGTATCTGCAATGGGGAACAAGTTGCCGGCTTCAAGGATCTCCATACCGGGAAATTCGAAGAAGTGATGCTGATCTGCAGCGCAGCCGATCTTGACGCTTTCAGGGCCATGTACGGGATAACAGAAGAAATCACCAAAGAATACTGATTTACGAAAAGAGGGAACGACCATTGGGCGAAACATCAGAAAAACGGCTCGAAAAAGTCCGTTTCATGAACATGTGCATGATTCAGGACGGCAGAGGAAATGTGCTGGCGCTGGATAAAGTAAACGACAGCTACACCGGAACGACCTTTCCAGGCGGTCATGTGGAACCAGGAGAATTATTTTTTCAGTCTATGATCCGGGAGGTTTGGGAAGAAACGGGACTTACGATCGAAAATCCGGAATTTCGCGGGCTGTACCACTGGCATAAAGACGGCGTACATCATGTGATAACGCTCTACCGGGCGTACACTTTTTACGGCGAACTGGAAAGCTCCGATGAAGGACGGGTATACTGAATTTCGCTGGAAGAATTGAAGGCAAAAAAACTTGCATCAGGGATGGAGTACGTTCTGGAGATGATGGAGTCAGAAACGATAAAAGAATGCTATGTACGCCGGGAAGCAGACCGGTATGTGGGGACTGTGCATTGATTTATTGGAGAAATTGCAGCCGCGGGTCAGGGACAGCGCTTTAAAAATTTACATCAAGCATAAATTTGTGCTGCGAGGTGTGTTTATGGGACACCTCAGATGCTATGATGGAACCAGATAAGAACATTTCTTACTGGTTCTTTTTTAATGCATGACAATAGAATGCTCGCAGAGCGTGCATTCTATTGTATGAGGCACCGGGCGAGCTTGGCGGAGACTGATAAAAGAAAAGACCTCGTCCGTTAAACGGATTTTATATACTCCTTCATATATTCCAGCATTGCGATCGCTGTCGCATTGAGTATCGTATTTTTTAAATAACACAGATACGTCTGACTGTATAGGGCAGGGGCCAGCGGGATGAGTTTTAAATGCTGCCCAGCGGCGCTTGTCCGAACGGAGGCATCGAAGTGCCGGTCTGTCAGCAGGGAAATCCCCATATGCTGTGAGACGAGGTCAAAAATGGAATCCATGTGCTTGCATTCCAGGACGATGTTCGGCTGGAAACCACAGGAAGCGCAGAGAGAAAGAAAGAGCTGATGCAGCAACGTGCCCTGATTTAAGATCACAAAATCTTCGCTGGATAACTCTTTTAGGATAATAAGCGGGAATCCTCGGCAATTCAATTACCGAGATGAAAGCGCAAACTGTGCATATCTGCACTCATAATAAATAAAAATAACAAAACGGTTTTCATTCAATTTCTCCCTATAAAAAGCTGTATCCAGCATCATAAAAAGAATATATGTTCGATGTTTTATTGCGAAATTTTTGATATCATAGTATACTATATGCATGAAAGAAAATCTTATACATTATCGCACTTGTGTGTGCAATATTAATTACCATATGGTATGGTCGGTAAAATACCGGCGGAATATATTAAGTGCGGAGGTCGAGGCATATCTGCAGGAACTGGTGCAGGAGATCGCAGAAGATAAGGGCTTTACGGTCCATCTGTTTGAATGTGGAGAAGGAGACCATGTACACTGTTTTGTGTCAGCCCCTCCGAAATTATCCATAACTGCGATCATGAAATACCTGAAGGGGATCTCTGGCAGGAAACTTTTCGAATGTTTTCCGGAAATAAGAAACCAGCTTTGGAAAGGGGAGCTGTGGAACCATTCCTATTATGTGGAAACGGTCGGATCTGTATCGGAAGAAAATATCCGCAGGTACATCGAACATCAGAGCAAAGCGTACTGATACTATGGAGGAGAGGAAATGCTGCTGTCAAAGAAAACATTCATAAAGGTCAGCCGGGAATATGCGAACCTCATCGGGCATATGTGTTATGCAGCATCCAAGCTCTGGAATGTCTGTAATTACGAGCGTCAGCATTACAAAGAAACTGGGATAGAGCAGTATCCGGACTGGTATTATCAGAAAAAAGCCCATAAAGAGGATCTGTGGTATAAACAGCTCCCGTCCCAGACTGCCCAGGAAGTCTGCAAGCTGCTGGACAAGGCATGGAAGTCTTTTTATGCCCTGAAAAGAACCGGGGGGATTGAGACTCCCAGACCGCCGCGGTTTAAGCAGGAAAGTATCCCCATTACCTATATGCAGATGGGAATCGTGCATGAGCGGGATACGGGCAGGGTCCGCCTGTCCCTTCCAAAGGCATTAAAAAAATATATGGAAGAAACGTATCAGATCCATGAAAACTTTCTTTACCTTGAAAATAAGATTTTCAGGGGCATGGATCAGATCAAACAGCTGCGGATCTATCCGCCGGAGAAGGGAAATTGTAAAATTATTGTTGTTTATGAGGTACCTGACCAGGAAGAACTTCCACAGAACGGACATGAACTGTCCATTGATCTGGGACTCCATAATCTTATGACGTGTTATGATTCCGGGAACGGTAAGACGTTTATTCTGGGCAGGAAGTACCTTGCACTGGAAAGATATTTCTATAAAGAGATCGCAAGGGTGCAGGCCCAGTGGCATGGGCAGCAGTCCGGAAAGGGAGTAAAGTATCTGGCTACATCAAAACATATCAGGAAGTTATATAAGAGAAAACATGACTCAGTAACGGATTACCTGCACAAAGTCACAAGATATCTTGCAGAATACTGCCGGGAACAGGGGATCACCTGTGTTGTTGCAGGGGATATCCGGAATATCCGGAGAGAAAAAGACCTGGGGCACAGGACAAACCAGAAGTTCCACAGCCTGCCGTATAACAGGATCTACATCATGCTGGAATATAAGCTGAAAAGATATGGGATCCGTTTTATAAAACAGGAAGAAAGTTATACAAGCCAGTGCAGTCCGCTGTCAGCGAAAGTGGAGAAAAGATATGCAGAGCCGTCCAAACGGAAAGAGAGAGGGTTGTACAGAGATGGAAACAGAACCTATAACGCAGATGCCGTAGGCGCATATAATATCCTGAGAAAATATCACTCCGTATCCGGAGTAAAAAGAGAACTGTCCGTAACCGGACTGAAAACACCGGAAATAATAAAAGTAGCTGTATAGCTCTAAAGAGCAAACAGTAGTGGTGTCATGGATGCACCCTGAAAAAAAGGCGGTATCCCGCCTTAATTCAGATGCTCTGGTAACTCAGTTGCCGAGTAATTCACAATGTGCAAGATCAAGCAGTTTCCGGTAGCGGATATGATTCCGGCTATGGTTTTGATTTTCCCGATCGCAATTTTCTGGAATGACTGCGTAACTCCGGCTGTCAATATGCTTGCAGGAATGGTGCATGGATGAAAAAAAGACTGATTGTGGGAATCAGTGGCGGCAGCGGAATTCCACTGGCGACAGAGCTGCTTTCCCGGCTTCAAAAAATCGAAGAGATCGAAACGCATCTTGTATACACGAGAGGTGCAGAGATTACCGCAGCGCAGGAATCGGAACTGTCGATGGGAGAAATCTGCGCGCTGGCAGACGTTGTTTATGACAATAAGGATATCGGTGCGGCGAAGTTGCAGAAAGAATATATGACACAATCCGGAAGTCTCCGGATGGAGAAAGCTGTCCGGAGGACTTTTTGTGTCCTGCCGTGGCGGAGAATTTTGCACGGCAGGACGTTTTTTGCCTGCACTGCCGCAGAGTGTGGTATACTATAAAAAATGGACAGGAAAATGGGCTGCAAAAGTCATCCTGGAAAGGAGGAATATAGTATGAAAGAGTTTCATATCACAGACGACGGTATTCAGCTGCATGCAAAGCTGGACATGCCGGAGGAAAAAGAAAAGTGCCCGCTGGTTATCGTGTTTCATGGTTTAACCGGCAATATGGAGGAACGGCACATCACTGCTGTTTCCAGCGCAATGAATGAAATCGGATTTGCGACACTGCGCGTCGAACTGTACGGACATGGAAAAAGCGGTGGTGCCTTTGAACAGCATAATCTGATGAAGTGGATTAACAATGCCATGACTGTGACGGATTATGCAAAGACGCTGGATTTTGTGACAGACCTTTATATCTGCGGACATTCCCAAGGCGGACTGCTTACAATGCTGGCAGCAGGAATGCGGGCGGATGATTTTAAGGCAGCGATTCCGCTGTCTCCTGCAATTGTAATCCCGGATGGTGCGAGAAAAGGAAATCTGCTTGGTCAGCCCTTTGATCCGGAGCATGTTCCTGATATGCTGGAATGGGGAGACCGGCATCTGAGCGGCAATTATATCCGCACAGCACAGCTTCTGGATGTAGACGAGGCGATCCGCAAATATGAAAAGCCGGTGCTTTTGGTTCATGGAGATGCAGATGAGGCAGTTCCTATAGAATATTCCATTGATGCAGCGAAAAAATATAAAAATGCGGAGCTGGTACAGATTCCCGGAGACACACACTGCTACGATGAACATCTTGATCAAGTGACTGCAGCGGTGAAGAAATTTCTCGGCGAGATGGAGAACAGGGAAGGGTGACATAACAATAGAATGCTCGCAGAGCGTGCATTCTATTGTTTGTCGGTGCAGTTGTTTTACTACAGTTATCGAGTAATTAAATATTATTCAAAATATTGTCTCAGCCCTTTGTTTACAAGGGGCTGAGCTTTTTGCATCTCATGCCCCTCGTTTCTCGTGGGCTTGTTTTGAGCTCATAATACCGTTTGGACTTACGACTTTGAACTTTGTAGCATTTGGCCCCGTGTTATTTAACATGGCTGCCGGGGTGGCGGTTTCGTCCAAACGGTGCTGATTCTGCATCATATATACTACTTCCTGATGCTTGTTCGGATACAGATGAGAGTAGATGCAGAGGCCAGTCTTGAATTGTGGTAAACGGAGTATTAAAGATAGTTTGAAATGTGCTGAACATAAGTGAAATCCAGTAACAGATTCTCGAAAAAAATGTGCTTAACGATGAGTTTAGCATTGTTAAGCACATCTTTGTTAATCTGTTGTTCTATCAATACGATTTCTTTTTAATTACATTTATTAAGCTTCCTTCGTTTTATACTTTAAAAATCCAACTACTGTACAAATAATTCCTGTAAGCAGACTTATACACAGGACAATTCCCCCTGCACCATACACATCATCAAGACATCCATGCATCACAAGAAAAAGAGGTGTCGCATAAATAAATATTGCGCTCATTCCCATTAAGAACATCCTAAGAATCACAGGCATTCCCCAACAAACTGCCGATACAATCACAGTTGCAAAAGAAGTATTATAATTAGCTGATATGACCAATGTAATTGCACACAAAAGGAAAAGTCCTTGCAGTCCAAATAATAATAGTCTAACTAAGTATTGAGGGAAATTCACTTGATATACAGCCCGCAACATCTTCTCTCCAAGTACTATCCCCGTCATGTTGGTAAAGCCATCCATTCCGTAAACCAAGTTGCACAAAATAAAATCCAGCAGAACAATTCCAATAAAGACAGTAGCAGTCAATAAAAATGCTGCAAAAACCTTTGCATAAACATCTTTCCGCCGCCCCTCCTCTAAGGAAATTGCAAAAGCATTTCTGCCTCTGCAACTCCCAACATATAAAAGAAGATACTGTGTTAATCATTCTCAGTACCTTCCATTTCACTGCCCGTATCCGGGCACTTTTCCATTGCTCTGGTAAAATATTTTCCATTTCGTTCCTGCTGATTTAGAAAATTCAAAAGACGCATCACATCTTCCTCCACTAGCGGACGATCCAGTACCTTTTCCACGGTTCCTCCAATCTGGCACAGCAGATGAGTGCGTTTCTTGCGTTCCTCAATACTTCTCTGTGTTCTAACCATAAGATTGTTCCTCCTTTTAAACTGCTTCTGCTTCATCAGTAGCTGATGAAATTTCATCTGTAAGTGCCACTGTACCCATCAGGTGCAGCAGCTTATCTGCTACGGTATCCGTTGTGTCTTCTGCAAAATGCACATTGACATGATAGGTGGTTTTTCCAATCCTTTTTGTAAAAGTGCTGGTATACTTTTCCCCATTCTGTTTCTTTTCCATAAAAAATCCTCCATACTTCAATAAGTAATTGATAATCGAACGTTTGTTTGCTATAATAAATGCATAGCAGTTGGGGCACGAATGGAAATGTAAATCGTTCCTTTTTTCATTTTCCGTTTTCTTCTTTCTTGAATTTGAGTAATCTGTTTTAACTAGAGCAATTACCCCTTCATCTAAAGGAGAAAATTCCGATGCAAAACGGAACTGTTTTGAAAAGATTTTTTGAAAAAGGATTTTTATATGGAGAGCAGAGAAGATTTTTATTTTGATGATTCGGATAATCCGGGATCAGATGATACGATAGAAAAAGAAGAACATTATAAATGGACGATTGCACTGGAAGAGGAAATTAAAGAAGATGCTGTCATCCCGGAAGAGGATTTACTGGAACAGGCAGAACCTGAGGTTGCCGAACGGCTGATATTAAAAAGAGACCTGCGAAAAGCTGCCATTGCAAGAATGGAAGCTGCTGCCAGAACACAGGGGGATTTTGAAGATGTCATTGACGCATAGATAAAGAGAACAAAAACTGTGAAAGACGTGAGCGTTATCACGAGGTCTGCAATTTTAAGGAAGATTCATAAAAAACTGATTCCGATTTTGCAGTATAAATGTGATAACGGACTGTCAACAACTATGAAAGAACGCAACTTTTTAGAAAGACATTGCAGTACGGATGGATAGATGACATGATTGCCTTGTAATCGAATTTTACTTATAGCAATTACTCACAATAAAAATAGACATTTATGACGAAACAGAGGCATCAGAAATATGGATAACATTTTTAAACGCACCAGTGCTCACTGGGTACGTTATGATAAATATGAATGGAAAGAATCGACTGACGGCGTTTTGTACCTTACTCCGGCAAAAGAAGCCGTAATGTCACTTTACAATCCCATCAAGGAGTATGAGGAACTGGTACTGACCGCTCTTGGAATTGGTCTTGATGTTATGCAGAAAAAGCTTCTATGGAAGAACTAAAACAGAGGATTCAAAATTTTGCAGAACACTTTGGACTTCTGGGACTGATGACCGCACTTCCAACCACACCGGAATTTATCACCTATGATGCGGTGTATCTTCCAAAGAATCATTTCATCAGGCAGGAAACACTTTCTACGGAAGATTACCTCGCCTACTTCTTTCCTTTTGACAAGATCTCTTTTGTAAAAAAAGGTCGGGAATCTATGTGGAATACAGATAGCCAGGAAATGTTTGCGGTAATTATGACTTTACAAGATAAGCCACAAGCAGTGCTTATGAGCTTTCAAAAGGAATATGCTGAAAGCTATGAATGGATTACCACGGTATTCTCTGACTGGGCTTTTACCTTTGTTACCAGCTTTCTGTATTATCAAGATTATGATGCGTTGGAGGAAGCAGAACGTAATGTGTACCGAAAAGGAATGGAATGTTTCGGCGGCATTGCACCGACCTACCATATAGAACTACTGGATAAGCCCACTATTGTATGGGATTTCCATTCTCTTTTACTTGCCATTCAGATGATGTTTTCCTTTATGATAACGGATGAAAACTCTACGCTGAAACTGTGCAAGCACTGTGGAAAGATATTTGTAGCCAGCCGCTCCAATGTGCAGTTCTGTTCTCCGCAATGTAAAAATCAGTATAATGTATATAAGTGTCGGGCGAAAAAGGAGGATTTCGAATGATCAGTGAAAAAGATGAGATAGTTTTATTTGAAAATGGAGAATTGGCATTGGAAGTAAATGTATCTCCACAACTGGAAACCGTATGGTTGTCTTCAAACCAAATGGCACTTCTTTATGGCAGAGACGAAAAAACCATTCGAAAGCATGTCAACAAGATTTTTGCCGATGGAGAACTGGATCGAGAGAGCAACACGCAAAAAATGCGTGTTGCTGGTGTCACTCAGCCAGTTGCTTTCTACAACCTCGATGTCATCATATCCGTCGGTTATCGTGTCAATTCAAAGCAGGGCATCGCTTTTCGTAAATGGGCAAACTCTATCCTGAAGGAATACATAATTCAGGGATATGCTGTAAATACTAGCCGTATGAACCAACTCGGTGAGGTAATACGGATTATGAAGCGGACAGAAAACAGTCTGGATGCTAAACAGGTACTTTCCGTAATTGAAAAATACAGTCTTGCTTTGGACTTACTGGATGATTATGATCACCAGACAATGAAACGCCCAGATGGAAACAAAACAGTCTATATATTATCCTATGAAGAATGCAGACAAGTTATTGACAGTATGAAATTTTCGGCTGATTCCGATTTGTTTGGCAATGAAAAGGATGATTCCTTTAAGGGTAGCATCGGTAATATCTACCAGAGCTTTGCGGGGCAGGATATCTACCCGACACTGGAAGAAAAAGCAGCAAACCTTTTGTATTTCATAACAAAGAATCACAGCTTTTCCGATGGCAACAAACGAATCGCAGCAACAATGTTTCTGTATTTCCTTGATAAAAATGGCATCCTGTTTGCTGATGGAAACAAGCTGATTGACGATCATACACTTGTGGCACTGACGATTATGATTGCAGAATCAAAACCAGATGAAAAAGAAATGATGATAAGCCTAATTATGAACTGTATTTGCGGATAGGCTGGAGCCTTGGTAGCTGATGCATTCATGGCATAATGATATGGACAGGGCATTGATTGAGCCCTGTCCTTCTTATATGTTGTATCACTTTTTAAACAGTGCTACAATAAAGAAAATTAGAATTTGATGGAGGAAATAGAATGACTTTCAAAGTAGCAATTTTGCAAGCTCGGTCAGAGAATGCTAATATCAGTAAAAACGTAGATATAATACATCATGCTATGAAAAAAGCATCAATAAATAACGCAGATATTCTTTTGCTTCCAGAGTGTTTTATTACTGGTTATGATTTGCCGATGACTTACGAAAAAAGCATATCCGACGATAACGAAGTAATTCAAAATATATGCGCTTTGGCGAAAGAGTATCATATGGGCGTGGTTTTGACTTCTTTTACGAAAGGAGAACGGAAACCTCAAAATACTGCATTTGTTATTAGTAAGCAAGGAAATATATTGATGAAATATTCAAAAGTGCATACTTGTGATTTTGCAGATGAAAAAGAAGTCGAAGAAGGAAAAGAATTTAAGGTATGTAATTTTGATGGGGTCAAAATCGGAATTATGATTTGCTATGACCGAGAGTATCCCGAAAGTGCGAGAATTCTTATGATGAAAGGTGCGGAAATTATCCTCGTTCCCAACGATTGCGGTTCTATGAAACCAAGATTGCAGGCGTTATCCACAAGAGCATATGAGAATATGGTGGGCATCGCAATGGCGAATCCCAATGGGGTCAATGCGGGATGTTCGTGTGCGTACAGTCCTATATGTTGGGATGAAAATGGTGAATGTGTTGATAATACCATTTTGGTGGCTGATGACTGTTCCGAAGGTATCTTTTATGCAGAGTTCGATATGGATAAGATAAGAGAATACCGAGGCAGAGAAATGATGGGTAATACATTTAGAAAAGTGGGAGCCTATGCTGAATTGTTAAATCCTGCGATTCACGAACCATTTATACGAGAAGGTCAGGAATAAAACAGAAACTTTCAGTTTACAGCTTCAGGAACAGGGCAAACAGCAGTCTCACAAAAAGAAATCCTTTGACAGAGACAGGTAACTTCGGCAAAGAAAAACCGCCGCTATGGCTTTACCCATACACGGCGGAGTACATAGTTTTAGGACAGCATTTACTGCTTCTTTATAAAAAACTCTTCACTTTTCGCTATCTACAAATTCAAACAATTCTTCGACAGCCACATTGAATATTTTCGCTATATCCATAGCTAACTTTAAAGAAGGATTATATCTGCCATTTTCAAGGTGAACAATAGTTTCTCTCCTTGCACCAACCATCTCAGCGAGTTCACTTTGCTTATATCCTGCCTTCTCTCGGTATTCTTTGATTTTTGTAATGAGAGCCATATTACACCCCCTTGCTATCCATAACCACAAATATCACTGTTCGAATAATAGATAAAACCAAAATTGACAAAACAATCGTCCACCCAATAAATCCTGTACTGACGGCATTTGCTTGACCGAGAATGGCAGCACCAAAAGCAACTACAACCATTACACCAACAAATAATTTTAAGCAAATTGAGTCACATCGTTTCAAGTTTTGTTCTGCCATTTCGTCAACGCCTTCTTTCTTGTAATTCTTAATTCTCACATACTGAAACAAGAAAAAAGCAATGAGAACACCGCCAAGTGCATACTGTGCTGTTAAATACCAGTCTTCCCAATCGGTTCTTGCCCACATCCAATAGTAGGATGTAAGAATGATGGCATAAACAATTTTAGTTCCGACAATTTCTTTTAAAGATACTTTTTTATTCATATTAGGTTCCTCTCGTGTTATATATTTCGCACTTACGATGTTATAAATATATCACCTCGACTTATGAATGTCAATAGAGTAAGTGAAATATTTATAACTTTCCTGTTTTCCTAAAGGCAAAGCGGCAGAGATTGCTCCCTGCCGCTTTGCCTTATGCGTAAATGATTTCCGTGTTCACAATCTCCACAGCACAAGCTCGAATGTTATTCATTCTTCCAATCCATTCAAAAGCATTTTCAGCTTTTAACTGCTCTGTTACACCCTGCGCCTGTTTCATTTGTTCGATAAGTGTTTCTAAACGTTCCTGTGCTTGTTCGTTAATGTCAACGAGATAGCTGTTCAATTTACCACTTATCAGGAGCGTTGTATAGGTAACATTTTTATATTCTTTTAGATAGCGTTTGTGGCGCTGTCCCCAAATGCCAATAGGTCTTTCTTCTTCGGCTGATAAGGTAAGACAAGGGATATAATAATCTCCTTGCAGTTCATACCATAAACCATTGCTTTCATCTAAAATGTACTTGTCCATTCAATAAATCCTCCAGTATAATATAATAATCTCTCGGAATCTTCAGCCCAGTAAAATCAAGGCTTTCAGATCCTTCTTTTTATAAAATCCCCCACTTTTTTGCCTAAATCGCTTGACAAATATACCGAAAAATGCGGCGCTTCGCGCCCTTGATCAAAAGTACATTTTTCGATTGGAGGCGATTTTTTGTTACCTGTTAATTGTGGCAGTCATGCCGATTATCAAAACTTTGTTATTGAAAACCTTCGTAAATATTATACTGATCCTGATGCCCTTGCACGTTCCACTTGGGATATCATTGAACGCTTCTGGTATCTGGATTTGTCGGATACCGATGTTCTTTTAGCTGATAAATATTCCAGGTTTGGTCCTGCCCCAAGAACTCCTTCCTGTATGCAGCGCTCTTACCTGCTATCCATTGATTTTAAAGTTTCCTCTATCACCGAATGGGCTGCCCAGCTTAAAATAAACCCTCTTTTTGCCATCCTCAGTGGTTTTCAGGTTGGTGACACTCCGGGTGTTGGTACTTTTTATGATTTTATGAAGCGCTTATGGGATTCTGATGATCCCCATATGTCCCCTCATATCCATCCGATGAAAACAAAAGTGAAAAAGCCACATGCCAAAGGTGAAAAAGCCGCTTCGGTTGAAAAAATAACCGTTGCTGCCCTTCTGCCACAGTTGGAAAAAACATCTTTTTCCATCAACGACCAGCCTTACGCTTCTCTCTTTAAAATCTATCGAAAAGAATTTTTGGATGTCTCCGTGGAAAAGGGTCTTATCCATAAGGATAATCTCGCCCTTGCCGATGATGGGACTCCTGTTGTCACTTCGCACAGAGAACGCAAAAAATGCATATGCAAATGTAAGGAAAATGGCATCTCTGACTGTAACTGTGACCGGTACTTTTCTCAGCCTGACTGTGACATCGGCTGGGATTCCTCTCGCGACTGCTTTTATCATGGATATGATTTATATATGCTGATCGATTCACAGAGTGATCTCCCCGTATTTCCCCATTATTCCTGTGCTTCAAAGCATGATTCACATGGATTCCTTCAGGCTTTTTTTCGAATGAAATCATTCCTTCCAAATTACCAAGTATCAAAAGTACTTTTAGACTCCGCACATGATGCCATGCCTTACTATCAATACTTTAGGCGCAAAAACATCACACCATTTATTGATCTTAACAGCAAAGCTGGAAGACCACCTGTCTATAAAAATGATTTTACCATTGATAACGACGGGGTTCCTGTCTGCCCAGCCGGGCACCGAATGCGGCGCGATGGTATCGAAGTTGCGAAAGGACGCATGAAATTCAAATGTCCGAAGATCAGTCATACAGGCGGTTGGATTTCCTGTACCTGTGACAACCCATGCTCAAACGCTAAATATGGTCGCACCGTCCACTTGGTGTTAGATGACAACCCAAGACTCTTTAATCATCCACCACGAAGCAGCAAAGAATGGAAACTGGAATACAATGCAAGAACATCTGCAGAACGTTTGATATTGTCATATGGACAAAGAAAAAAGAGTTTCTTGCCCAGATCGAGCGGATCGTCCCGTGGAAGGAATGGCTTGCGCTGATTTAGCCGTGCTATTATAAAGGAGAGCGCGGCAACAAACCCTATCCGCTGGAGACCATGCTGCGGCTGTATCTGCTGCAAAATCTGTATGACTTGAGCGACGAAGCGACAGCGGCAGAAGCAATCGACAGCCGGGCGTTTTCGGATTTCTGCGGCGTTGATTCAAGCAACCAGGTGCCGAATGGGGATACCATTGGCCGCTTCCGGAACCTGCTGGTGAAAAACGGATTACAGGAGAAGCTGTTCACGCAGGTCGTAGCTGCACTGACGGAACAGGGTCTGATCCTGAAAAAGGGAACGATTGTTGATTCCACCATCATTTCCGCGCCATCCTCCACCAAGAACAAGGAGAAGAAGCGGGATCCGGATGCACATCAGGTCAAGAAGGGCAATACATGGCACTTTGGCTATAAAGCGCATATCGGCGTAGATAAGGACAGCGGACTGGTCCACACATTGGCGGCGACACCCGCCAATGTTCATGACGTGTCGCAGGCTTCATCACTGTTGACTGGTGAGGAAGAGGTCGTTTACGGTGACAGCGGCTATCTCGGCTCCGGAAAGCGTGAGGACGCAATCGTTCGGAATAAGTCTGGCCGCAAAATCAAATACAAAATCAACCGTCGTCCATCCCAGCTAAAGAAACTGAGTAAGAGCGGCCAGTACGCGGCCAAGAAAGCAGAACATGCAAAATCTTCTGGCCGTGCGAAGGTGGAGCACGTATTTGGCATCGTCAAAAAACAACTAGGGTTTCGGAAAACGCGATACCGAGGGCTCGAAAAGCAACGAGCCAAATTCAATATCATATTTGCGTTAGCGAATCTGCTTCTGGCTGACAGGCCCTGCCTGGCGGCTTGAATCTGTATACCTTCTGCGAGAATTCTAAGCGCAAACCGTTCTGCCAAAAGCCACCTGCTGGCAGGACAGTTCTTTTTGCCTTATTATGCGATGTTGCCTTAAATGTGTATTCTTAGCCATGGTTTTCTCCGTTTCTTAGCTGCCGCCATTCGGAGAAAACGAAGGGGCTCTGCCCCTTAAACCCCGAGGTTTATCGCTTTTGTTTCCAGGAAGGCAGCAAAAAAGGCAGCATCCGTTAAGATGCCGCCTTCCCGCAAACCCTATGTGCCGCTCAGGTCGCTCCTCAGCGTTGCCCTATCCTGCACATAGGTAAAGCATTAGTATTGTAAACTACCGTTGGAGTCAAGTCAAGAGCTGCTGTAATGTTTGTAAAAGTTACTTCCGGGTACCTTTTTGCAAGATTAACTTCCGCTCCGCCTGCCCTCCAACCGGATTTTAACTATTCAATTGACGAGATTGTCTACTCAATATACTATTCTTATTTATGGCAGTAACGATGTGGTCATGCTTGCTTTCATTACGCCCATAGCAGCAAAGATAAGTGAAACTACGATTGCACCAAGCCAGATGTTTCCGGTCTTTTTAAAAGCCTTTCTGACAAAGAACGGAGCAAGAAACAACATCCAGAAATTAATCGCCAAGACAAGTAAATCGCTCCAGTTCCACCCAAAAACACGAGGGGTTAGTCCTGTTATCAACAAGGTTGAATATTGAATTATTAAAAGAATCATACAGCCAAGGCTGTTACTTAGGCCGCAGATTACAAGGTTTTTTGTCTCGCTCATGCCTTCAACACGAAATGCACCATTGATAAGAAGACTGTACTGGACATAGAACAAGAAGAAAAACGGCCAGTAGTTCAGTAAGGCAGGAAGTTTTTCGGGCTTGAATGGTTTTAATGCGCTCATCCACATTCGGAAATCCGTATTGAAACTCCATTTACAAAACGTAACAATTCCATAAACAATTACAAAAATAGCCAAACCCACACAGAATGTTTTAAACAATTCGACCTTTCCAATTTTAAGTCCAATCATCTCATCGGAACGAAGTCCGGTCTTTTTGTCACGTTTGAAATTGAGCCAGAACCAAAACGCTACCCAGATAGTATTCAAAAAAGTCCATGTCACAATGAGGTTCATCGGCGCAATATTGAACCAAGCTGTCGGTGTTCCGCAGGAAGCGTCAGGAAATATTTTTAAGTATAGAGGCATAGTGATAAATGCCGTAACAACAGAAACACAGCCTCCCGCTATCACACCTATCCAGAACTTCTTGCTTTCCTTCTTGTCAGTCAAAGCTGGTACTTTAGGGGGCTCCTTCTCAGCACGTAACTTTTGAAATACTGGCATAGCAAGAACCAAATCCATTAAAGGAAGTAACGCAGCGAGTAGGGCCAAAAGAGCTATAGCATTGAAAAGGAGTTTCGCAGGATAAATGAGACTTGTAGGAGAGACAGGTGTATTGACCTCGAAGCAATATGTAAAGAAACTTATAATGTCTCTAACTGCCTCGGGAACAATGGGGATTGCTCCATGGATTGAAAGCGGTTGATATATAATGCGGAGTGTGTTGTCCTCTCTGTTTCCGTAATAAGTTCCTTCCTCCACATAATCAACTTTTTCCCCATCAGATAAACTGGAATTGATAAATTCAATTCCTTCGATTGCATCACCTACAATACGACTTGTTTTTGTTGATACAAGGTCACCACATTCCTCAATAGACCCCATCAAACAGCCGACATTTACATGAAGCGCAGATGGATCATATCCATTGTTTGCGGTGGGAGGTGAGCCGCACGGCAGGGCTGCTGTAACCTTTAGCAAGGATTGAGCTGCTAAAAGCTCATCTTCGGTGATGGATTCACCCCCGTCTGAATCGGGGCTTTGCGCTTGCTCAATAGCGGCATTATACATATGCCCATAATGTTGTACTGTTGTCCATGTGCATATTCCACCCATTGACAGTCCGGTAACCCCCACTTTATCTGTATCTATAAAGTCCAGTATACCACTGGTCAAATAATCTGTTAGGGCAACCATCCCCATTCCATCCGAGTACATATTCGTATATAGAGCCATTTCACCCTTTTGATAAAACATACCCGATGTACCATGACTATATGGCTCCATATTAGCAACGGCTATTCCTCTTCTTGAAAGTTCTGTAGCAACATAACTCCAAGACTCTCCTGCATCCTCCCACCCGGAGGAAGTGATAACCAGCGGAACTTTATTTTCAGCAGAGGCATTTTGGGGGATATACAAGGTTGCGTTTAACTGCTGTTGATGATCAGTTACTATAGAGATGTTCATTGTGCGAACTTTCCCGAAGTTCGTTTGCACTAACATTGCACCTATGCTGGCAACCAAAATAATTATCAGCAAAATACACAGAGTGCGATACCATGATTGTTTTTTTCGTGTTTTCCTCCTTGAAAAATATTGGGTTTACACAGTAGTTAATCGTTTATATAAACGATTAACTACTGTGTAAATAGTATATCTTACCATTGCAATTGCTTCAATTGACAAATGGTCTAAAAAGGTTTCTTTTTTTTTGTTCAATTCTACAAGATGCCCTTGCATGTAAAAGCGAATTTATCTGATTTTTGTTTTTAGCTTGACTTGACTCCAAGCTGACTATATACTTTAAAAAATAAGGCAAAGGTGAAGGTTGAAACAATGCAATTTAAGCACTATACCGAAAAAGAACACACAAAACCAAGCCACCTAAAAGCAGGCGAAAATCGAAGTTATGCTTAAAAGTTAAGTAGTAGATGGAGCAGTTACAAGATATCCTTGCCGCTGGCGGATAAAGGCTATGACAGCGATAAATTTGTACGCTGGTTGGAAGAACGGGGCGGAATCGTGGTGATTCCCAGCCGTATCACTGCCAAACACCCCAGGAAAACAGACTGGCACACATACAAAGAGCGTCATCTGGTGGAAAACCTTTTCCTCAAGCTGAAAAACAACCGCCGTTTTGCCACCCGGTATGAGAAGAAAGCACTCTATTTTCACGCTGTTGTCTGTCTTGCCTGTATCCTTGTTTGGTTTCTTTGATGGTTTTAAAACGGACTCTAGGAGCAAAGATGCTTTGAGGTGGGGAGCACGGATATGTCCACGCCAATTTCAGAGATAACACCTATAGCAGAAAAGGCTTGGATACCCTGAGCCGTTGCAATGATGTTGAGCTGTGGGAGATATTTCTCAGAGGTAGCCAGAATCAGCGATTGTAGGTTCAGTTTGCACAATTCCAAGACATCCATGTGGGAGCGGATGATGCGGGACTTTTCAGCCTGTTCAACACACATTTTCCCGTCCACGGCGGCAAGGATTTCTACGTCAGTTGCTTTCATGTGCTTAATGCGGAAACCGGAAACGTCTGTGATTTTCACCGCAGGTTTTTCCAAAATCCCAACAAATTTTTTTGCTGCGTTAGAGCCACTTCGTTTCGTGCCCTTTTGTGCTTTGTAGCGCAGCGGAAAGGCATGGTCATAAAAATGAAAAAGAGCAGTATGGCGGATGTTGCAAGACTTGCCGGAGTCTCTATTGCCACCGTAAGTCATGTGATTTCTGGGAAAAGATACGTATCAGATGAGATGACACAAAGGGTGAAAAAAGCTATTGAGGAACTGGCATATACTCCAAACTTGGCAGCTAGAAATTTAAAAACAGGAAAAAGCAATGCAATTCTTTTTATTGTTCCTAATATTGGAAATAATTTTTTTTCTACAGCTGTAGAAGAGTTAGAAACTTACTTTTCTGAGGTTGGCTACAGATTACTAATTGCAAGTACTAAAGAAAATGTCACTCGTGAGGCGGAGCAGCTTCATGAAATTAACAGTAGCATGGTAGATGGAGTTATTTTAGCTAGCACTGCAGAAAGTTATGATCAGCTAATGCAATATCTTCCACACACGTTACCAATTGTTCTTTTTGACCGTAGTTTTGATGCGATTAATTTGAGTAGTGTTGTGTGCAGCAGTGCCCCTCAGTTGTCAGAAGCAGTTACTGCACTGTATAAAAAGGGCCATCGTCGCATTGGATTTATTGTCAGCCGCCGACGGATATCAAGTGCACAAGAGCGGTTAGGCGCATATCTTCATGTAATGGAGCAATTTGGTATTTCAGATATCAATACTTTCATCAAAGAAAGCGAAGATGATTATGCAAAGGTTGAGATAGGCTGTGCACAGTTATTACAGGAGGGGACAACAGCGATTATTGCCTCCGATGGCGCAATATCCTTTTATACAAGACACGCTTGCATTCAAATGGGGAAGATCCTTGGGAAAAATATTGAAATTGTTGGGTACGTTGATGCACCAAATACCGACTTGATGATTGACTATTTTGCAACCATAAAACTGCCAATTCGAGAGGCAGCACACAAAGCGGGGGAAGAGATTATTTCTTGTATTCAGAATCCGAATATTATTCATAAAATTGAACTCTCTGCTACACTTATTTTTCGTCAGTCTTAATTTAAAATTCAAATATTTATATGTAAACGGTTTGAAACGCACCCGCACACAAAGGCTATTTATGTGCGGGCACATTTTTTTGACATTAATGTTGGAGGTTATGATGAAGAGAGGCAGAATTTTGAAGTCAAGAAATTTTCAATGTTTTTTATTTATAAAAAGTGAAAGATAACAATTTATTAGTTTTGAATACTTCGCAGAAATTACCCTTGACAAATACAGTTTCAGAAGAAAATGCTTGAAAAGTATGCCAAAGAACAGGGTTTTACGAATCTTGCACACTATACCGATGATGGGTATAGCGGCACAAACTTTGACAGACCGGATTGGAAGCGATTGACTGCTGACATTGAAGAAGGGAAAATCGGATGTGTTATCGTCAAGGATATGAGTCGAATCGGCAGAAATTATCTGGAAGTAGGATTTTATACGGAGGTTCTATTTAGTACAATGGGATTCCCGGAAAATTGGAAAGAGTTACTTCAACATAAATAGTGATTGAAATCCCGCACCACTGATGCGAGATTTCAATAATAAACATATATCAGAAGATATCCAAACTATCCTCTGCATCCACCCATGCTTGCATCTCACCATCGAGAGCAAGCCTTGCATATTCCAGCGGATTATCAATCGCCAGACGTGATATTAACAGTTGTGTTACAACGTGCCGCTCTTTTCCGCCTGATCGACATCGATCGCAAGCTTCTTGACCTGCCCGGAGAGAATAAGCAGGGCGATCAGGTTGGGAATCGCCATCAGACCGTTGAAGGTATCTGCAATATCCCAAAGCAGACCAAGGTTGATTGTTGCACCGATGATCGATACAAAGGAATAGGCTACAAGGAAGGGACGGACGAGCTTTTCTCCGCCTAAAAATTCGATACAGCGGGAACCGTATAAGCCCCAGCCGATGATTGTGCTGAATGCGAAGCAGCACATGGCAACTGCGGTGAAGATAGAAACCCAGCCCCCATAGGTTGCAGTAAAGCCGGAAATTGTCAGCTCTGCGCCGGCTGCCTGACCATAGACGATGTTGGGCGCACCGAGCAGAATGACAAGACCGGTAAGTGTACAGATCACGATCGTATCCATGAATACCTCAAAAATACCGAACATGCCCTGATGGACAGCATTGTTCGTATCTGCACAGGCGTGGGCGATGGAACCGGTACCAAGGCCGGCTTCATTGGAAAAAATACCGCGGGAGACGCCTTTTTTCATGCTTAAAAACATGCTTCCGATGATGCCGCCGGTGGCTGCCTGAGGGGTAAATGCACTTTTAAAAATCATGGCAAACACTGCAGGAACGCGGTTGATATGTAAAATAACAACGCCGATTGCAAGGATTACATATAAAGCTGCCATAAACGGAACGAGCTTTTCCGAAACCTGACCGATCCGCTGGATTCCGCCAAGCAACACCATGGCAACGAAAGCGGCAATGAAAATACCGAAGATCAGATTGGCACGTTCATCTACAGTGCCGTCGATGATATGTAGGTTGTGCAGTGCAGAATGAATAGAAGAAACAATGGTATTAACCTGGGTGGCGTTTCCTGTGCCGAACACAGTCAGGACGCCGAACAGGGCATAAAGAACCGCTAAAAAATGCCATTTTTTGGACAGACCATTTTTAATATAGTACATTGGACCGCCAACATATTCGCCATTTGCGTTCTTTTCCCGGAAATGGATTGCGAGCGTAACCTCGGAAAATTTGGTGCACATGCCGAGAAAAGCAGAGCACCACATCCAGAAAATTGCGCCAGGACCGCCGAGGGCAATTGCGCCCGCAACGCCTGCGATGTTGCCGGTACCGACCGTGCCTGCAAGCGCGGTACAGACCGCTTGGAACGGGCTCATGGAGCCGTCCTTTGCCTGTGTTTTGTCAAAAATTTTACCGATCGTGTTTTTCAGGGCAGCGCCGAATTTGCGCACCTGAATGAAACGGGTACGGACAGAAAGCAGAAGTCCTACGCCGATGATGCAGATCATTGCGGGGACGCCCCAGATAAATCCGTTGACCGTCTGATTGATTTTGATGATACTTTCTAACATAAAACCCTCATTTCTTCCCATTGATCCGGAATGGGCAGGAAGCTTCACTTGAATGCGTTACCGGACTGAAACGGGAAAGTCTTTTGCACCATTATGACATAAAATACAGGATTTGTACAAGTTTTTTATGGAATGGATAGGATTGGCGTGTGCAGACTGCAGCTCTTAAGTGTGACGGGGATGGGCTGTCATTTTCTATGGGTGATCGACAGGAAAAGCGCTTGTTTTTTGGGAAAAAAACGGCTAAAATTTGAAATGTCCTGACAGGCAGAGGTTTTTTTTGTGCTGCTTGGGGAGCTTGAGATAGAAGGGGCAATGGATGAACTTAGCAGGGAATAGGAGGATGCATTTGGAACAGGAAAATCAGGCGCAGCAGCATAAGCGCCGCGTTCGATATAAAGGAAAATACCCGAAGAAATTCGAGGAAAAATATAAGGAGCTGCAGCCGGAAAAATATCAGGATACAGTGCAGCATGTGATCCGTAAGGGAAATACGCCTGCCGGGATGCACATTTCGATTATGGTGAAGGAAATTCTGGATTTTTTGCAGATTCAGCCCGGGGAAACCGGCTTTGACGCGACGCTGGGCTACGGCGGGCACACAAAAGCGATGCTGGAATGTTTGCATGGTGAGGGGCACATGTATGCGACAGACGTAGACCCGGAGGAATCCGCCAAGACGAAAAAGCGTCTGGAGGAGCTGGGCTATGGGGAGGATATTCTTTCCATCCGGCTGCAGAATTTCTGCACGATCGACGAGATCGCGAAGGAGGTCGGCGGATTTGATTTCATTCTGGCGGATCTGGGAGTGTCTTCGATGCAGATCGATAATCCGAAGCGCGGCTTTTCCTTCAAAGTGGATGGTCCTCTGGATCTGCGATTGAATCAGGAAAAGGGCATCAGCGCGGCAGAACGGCTGGATACGATATCGCGAGAAGAGCTTGCCGGTATGCTGTATGAAAATTCGGACGAGCCATATTGCGAGGAACTTGCAAAGGCAATCACAGAAGAAATCCGCCGCGGCAACCGGATTGATACGACGACAAAGCTGCGCGGGGTGATCGAAAGGGCGTTGGACTTTTTGCCGGAAAAGGATAAGCAGGAGACGGTCAAAAAGACCTGTCAGCGGACGTTTCAGGCGCTGCGCATTGATGTCAACCACGAGTTTGAAGTGCTTTACGAGTTCATGGAAAAGCTGCCGGGCGCATTGAAACCGGGCGGGCGCGTTGCAATCCTGACGTTCCATTCCGGCGAGGACAGGCTCGTGAAGCAGGCACTGAAAGAGGGCTATCGGGAGGGCATCTATTCTGATTATGCCAAAGATGTCATCCGTCCTTCTGCGCAGGAATGTGCACAGAACGGACGCGCGCGTTCGACGAAAATGCGCTGGGCGGTGCGTGCAGAGTGAGGGGATGGAGATGATTATGGAAGAAAAAGACACCGAACTGCGGGACGAGGGGCTGCGGGGAAATGAAAAAATAGAGGAAGCCATCGCCGGGCTGCAGCAGGAGCCGACGCAGGAAATGCTGGCACATGCGCTGACGGTGGTGCGCCGCCGAATGAAAGAAAACGGACAGCTTATCGTTGCAGTGGAGCCTCCGGCTGGCGGCGGACAGCTTTTATTGCAGACCGTCAAAACGTCGGACAGCAAACTGTGGTGGGCTGCGTTTACCGGATTTGAGGAAGAGCTGCGCGGCAGCGACCGCGTGAAATCGACGTTTTTGGCGGATATGGGACAGCTGTTTGCAACCGCGCTGCAGGCAGACGGCGTGGAAGGGATCATTTTGAATCCCTGGAACCGGACGCTGATGCTGGAAAAAGAGCTGATCCGGATTATTTTGGGGCAGCAGGGGTAAAGCACTTGCGCGAAGCGGCAGACATTGGAAGAAAATGCTGGACTGGTGGATGCCGCAGCAGGAATTACAAAGGATAAGTCGCTGGATATGCGGCAGAAAGAGAGGAAACGAAATGATTACAGGTGTTCATCATGTATGTGTGAAATGCAGACCGGAGGATCTGGAAAAGGTTCAGAAGTTCTATGGGGAGCTTTTGGGGCTTCCGCTTGTCAGAAGCTGGGGTGAGCCGAACGTTGAGGGACTGATGTACGGTGCGGGAACGAGCCTGATTGAGATTTTCCCGAATGCGGAGGAAGATCTGCCGCACGGCGCAATCCGCCATTTCGCGCTGGCGACGGACGATGTGGACAGCATCGTGGAGACTGTGCGCAAGGCTGGCTATGCCGTGACGATGGAGCCGGTCGATATCGAAATTATGTCGAAGCCATCCCTTCCGGCACGGATCGCATTCATCATCGGACCGGTGGGAGAAGAAATCGAACTGTTCTGTGAAAAACAATAGAATGCACGCTCTGCGTGCATTCTATTGTACCGGCGGTGCTGCCGTCTGCCATCCGGCAGGTTCTAAAACCCCGCGAGCAGCGCAAAATAGCCCCAGTCCCAGAGCAGGGATTCGAAGCTGTTTTCCAGATATTCATAAATATCTTCTTCGTCATAGCCGGTCATACGGTTGATAATGACCAGCGCTTCCCGCACTTTTTCATAGAAAAATGTTTCCGGGCTGTCCTGCCAGATGAGGAACAGGCTCTGGCGCAGCGCGGCATACTGCAGCATCAGCCACTGCAGGCGCACGAGCATATGCCTTGTGGTGTCCTCAAAGGAAAGCAGCTCGGAATAGACCTCGTTTGCAAGGTAGCTGCGCATCAGAGGCTCGTATTGCGCGAAGGCAGTACGGAATGCCTGCCATTGCGCCGGGAGCTCTTCTTCTGTCTGTAAATGTGCCAAAAGGTTGGAAAGTGCGATGCCGGCGCGGCTGGCGATCTCCTCGTATGGTTTGGAGGGATCGGAGGTTTCGTCTTCCGGTTCCGTGAGCAATTCCGACAATGTTTCCGCCTGCTGTGTGAGTGGGGTAAGCCATTCCTGATAGAGCTGCTCTTTCTGATAGTTGACAGAAAGATCTAATAAAAGTTCGTTGCACTCCAAAATAGAGTCGATGCAGTCCGGCGAGAGGTCGTCCATGGCATCATAAAGCTGACAAAAGCTTTTTTCAGAAAAACAATCTGAAACAAAGTCTTTTGTCGGCTTTTTTTTTCGGTGGATTTCCTGTATCATATAAAAACAGGCGGAAAGAATCTGCTCCGGCAGCCGGTCGGTCTGCTGCAAAATGGCGTCGATGACTGCAGAACGGATGAAAAATGGTATGCTGTCAATATTCGGATGCGGAAAAGTAAGCGGCGTAGCATCCTGCGCTGCCCAGAGGTCAATCACAGCGGGACAGCAGGGCATGAGCGAAGCCTCTTCATGGTCGGCAAAGGAATGGGTTTCGCGGGGGAAAACCTGACACGTTTCGGAAATCGCATCCTCTCCGTGCTCGAGGACAAGACGGCAGAGCTTGTTTTTTTCGAGAAACGGACAGACATGGCGGCTGTTTAAAGCGATCACGTGTTGACCGTCCTGAACGTAGGTAAAGAGTTTCGAATCCACAGGCGGATTTAAGGATGCCCAGCGCTTCAGCGTATTGTCGTCGACAGAAATTTTCCATTCCTGGCAGCAGGTGATGGGGCATTTGTCCGCTGTACAGCGAAACTGCGCATAATAATCGGGGTATAATGTTTGCATAGGCGTATCTCCAAGTGTTAGTGGTGAAAATATTATACATGCACCTGTTGAAATTGAAAAGTCCCGGGAATATAATGAAGATCAAAGTTAGATAAGGCTAAGTATGCAGACGGCAGCGATATCTGTGCGCTGCAATGGGCCTATGGGAGATGAAAAGGCAATGAAAATCTATTCTTTTGGTGAGGAAACAAAGCCGGCAATTTTACTGCTGCCGGGGACATGCTGTCACTGGAAACGGAACTTCGGACATGTGATCCCTCTGCTGCAGGAGCACTTTTATGTGCTCTGCGCGTCCTATGACGGGTCCGACGAGACGGAGGATTCGACCTTCCCGAACATGTTGATTGAGACGGCAAAGCTGGAAAGCTATATCCAGAAAAATCTCGGCGGTCAGCTCTTTGCGGCATACGGCTGTTCTTTGGGCGGCTCCTTTGTGGGACTTATGGTGCAGCGCAAAAAAATCCATATCCGGCACGGAATCCTCGGAAGCTCCGATCTGGATCAGGGCAGCAGCTTTGGAACCTGGGCGATGGCAAAAGCGATGACGCCTCTTCTTGGAAAAATGCTTCGCAGCGGAAAGCTTCTAGTCTGGGCAAAAAAGAAAATGGAAGAAAAAGCCGGTGCCGAGTATGCGCAGGCAATGCTGCAGCTGTTCGGGTGCAGTGCCGCCACGCAGGAGCTGCCTTCCATGGCATTTGTGTCCAATACAAGCATTTTCAACCAGTTCTTTTCCGATATGGTGACGCCGCTGGAAGATGATATTTATGTGCCCGGAACGAAAATTCACTGTTTTTATGCCGTGAAGATGGGGGAGGAATACGAAAACCGCTACAGAAGACATTTTGTGGATCCGGATATCCGGTACCATGCGATGCAGCATGAAGAGCTTTTGGCATGCTACCCGGAACAGTGGGTAGAGGAAGTGTTGGCAAGCTGTCGTCTGGACGGCCGCGGAATGGAAGAAAATGATTTCGAAGAAAGACATTTCACAGAAGCAGAGCGCGCTCAGGCGGAAATTACCGAGTCCGGAAATCCGAGAAAGCCGGAGGGCGAGGATGGCAAAAAAATGCTGGAGCGCATGAATGAGAGCCATCACAATGTGACCGGCTGGGCGCTTTCCCTTTGGGAGATTCAGGGAAACGACAACATTCTGGATATCGGCTGCGGCGGCGGAGCTGCGCTGTCTAGGATGGCGGAGCATGTGACGGATGGACATTTGACGGGAATCGACTATTCACCGGTATCGGTGGAAACGTCCCGTGCAACAAATGCAGAATCGGTTGCGGCAGGCAAGATGGAAATTCTGGAAGGATCGGTGGAAAAGCTTCCCTTCGAGGCAGAGACCTTTGACAAAATCGTGACCGTGGAAAGCTTTTATTTCTGGCCGAACCCCCAGGAAAACTTAAAAGAGGTGCGCAGGGTATTAAAGACCGGCGGAACCTTTTTACTGGTTGCAGACATTTATGAAAAGCCCGGACTGCCCAGAGAGGTAAAAGATAATATCCGCAAATTCCACCTGTTCAACCCGACCATGGAGCAGTTTAAGAACCTGTTTCGGGAAGCCGGATTTGCAGAGACAAGGATTCACACAAAGGACGGCGAGGACTGGATTTGCGTAGAGGGAACCAAATAATAGAGTGCGCACAGAACGGAGAAAGCGATATGAAGCTGAGTATCATTGTGCCGGTTTATAACATGGCATCGGACGGAAAACTGAATTACTGCCTGGATTCGCTGGCGGCGCAGACGATTTCGGATTACGAGGTCATCACGGTGGATGATGCTTCTACGGACGAATCCTTTTCGATTCTGCTGGAGTATGAAAAAAAGTACCCAGGTAAATTCAAAGCTGTGCATTCGGAAGTCAACAAGCGACAGGGCGGCGCGAAAAATATCGGGCTGTCCCTTGCAAAAGGCGAGTGGATCGGATTTATTGACAGCGACGACTGGATTTTGCCCACGATGTACGAAAAGCTGATCGGACGTGCAGAGGAAACCGGTGCGGATATGGTGGGCTGTGATTACTGCCTGACGGATGAACACAGCATGAGAATCGGCAAACGTGTGGAAAACGGCAAAGCAGAGCAGAGCGGCGTGCTTGGCAATAAACAGTGTCGGTCATTGATTTTAGACAGCGGAAGCCTTGTTGTAAAGGTCTATCGCCGGGAAATTTTCATGGACAGCGGCATCCGCTTTCCGGAGCACATTTTTTACGAGGATAATGCGATCAGCGACGCGGTGCTTTTACAGGCACATCATTATGAATATATCCCGGAGGTCATGTATTTTTATTACCAGCATGAAGCGTCCACGGTGCATACCATCAGCAGGGAGCGCTGTGAAGACCGGATGGCGGCTGGACGGGGCATTCTGGAAAATGCGAAGAAATTCGGTTATCTTGAAACCTACCGACCGGAAATCTGCTTTGAATACACGATGCTGTTTTATGTCAATACGTTGTTTTCCTATATGGTCGGAAAGGGTCATAAATCGCTTTCTTTTATCCGGAAGATGGGAAACGAATTAAAAGAAGCGTTCCCGGATTTTGCGGACAATCCGTATTATCAGGAACGCGTCAATGCAGAGCAGAAAAAAATGATTGCCATGCAGCAGCGCTCCACAGCAGCGTTTGTATTGTACTATAAAGCACTCTGGACATGGCGTAATTTTCGAAAAAAGCATTTCGGGAAAAAATGATATGGAGCTGTGTGGCGGAATATAGGAAAAACGAACTTTCTAAATTTCCTTTCGGAAATTCAGAAGTAGCGCAAAAAAAGAGAGCCTCCCGGCTCTCTTTTTTGTTTCATAGGAAAATGCGTCCTATAAAATAAAAACGCTCCGCTTAGGATGCGCGATCGACCCGTCGCACACTCATTTTGCCAGAATTGCGTCCGCGATGCGGCGTGCGCCGGCGCCGTCGATCGCCATACGCATTCGGTCGGATTGTTTCTTTCGGGCGTCCGGATTTTTCAGAAGTGCAGTCAGCTTTTCCACTGCATCATCGTAGAAGATTTCGTTGTCACGGATGTCACCTGCCCATGGAATCAGGTTTGCGTCGTCAAAGGCTTTGACACCGGGAAGCTGATTATCCGCCATACTGAAGCTTACAGACGGGACGCCGACGGCACAGAGTTCATAAAGCGTCGTGCCGCCTGCGGAAAATGCGAGATCGCAGGTGGACATGAGTGCAGCCATATCGGAAACCTGTTCATGCAGGACAATGCGGCTGTCTTTTCCTGCCATGACGGCAAGCTCTGCGCGGTGGACATGCATGGGACCTGTCAGGACGTGGAAGGAAACATCCTTCCAGTCGTCCGATGCGCAGAGACGTTTTAACATACCGCCTGCGATATAGAAGGGATCGGTGCCGCCGGTGGAAAGAAAGAGGTCTTTTACCTGCTCCCAGAGATGGTAGGGCTGATCTGCAAACTGCTCCCGGAGGGGAGTGTAGGCGCATCCGGTCAGAACACAGTCCGCTTTGGTGTAAAAACTTTCATCAACACAGAAATCATAGTTGATCACGAGGGAAGCCGGGCAGTCGAATGCCTGCAGATCGTCCAGATAGGCAACTTTGCAGATCTGGCGCAGGATATCGAGATATTCCAGTGTTGCAAAATAAGAATCCACCAGCAGGCAGGCAACGTTGTGGGAAGAAAGGATTCCCTGCATGGTCTGGATTTCCCGATCGAGGCTTCTGTAATCGGTGCGCAGCTCCAGGATCGGAAAGCTGTGGTCAGCGATTTCGTCAGGAGAATACATTTTTTGCAAAATGGAAGCCGAGGTATCATCGGAGACGAGAAAAGCCACCGCTGCACCCCGTTTCTTCAGGGCACGGGCGATGGATAGACAGCGCATCAGATGTCCGGTCGCAATTGTTTCATTTCCGTCTGTGCGGATATAGACTAACGGATGAGATTCCATGACAGCGGCGTCCCCTTTCCGATCGGACAGGAAGCCTTCCTGCCGAGAATTTCCTCATAATACATTGTGTGCAGTCCGATGCCGGGGCGGATGCAGCGGATATTCTGCTCTGTGAAAACTTCGCCCTCTGCCATGTCCTGCGCGACGAAGATGGAACGGGAGCCTGCCCGTTCTTTTTCCTGCTTGGGAGTAAGGCGGTATTCGGAAGAGCCGAGTGCCTTTTCCAGAATACGGATCTGCGAAACCATTTCCTTAAATTCCTGGGGCTCCATGGAAAATGCGCCATCCGGACCGCCGTCGCTGCGTTTTAAGGTCAGGTGCTTTTCCACCATCCGCGCGCCGAGGGAAACGGCGCCTGCAGCGACAGCCCCGCCCATCGTGTGGTCGGAGAGGCCGGTCAGGCAGCCAAAGGTCTGAGACAGCGTCGGAATCATGCGCAGATTGACGTCCTCGTAGGGCGTCGGGTAAGCGGAAACGCATTTTAACAAAATTACGTCCTCATTGCCTTCTTCACGGCAGACGTTCATGGCGCGCTCGATGTCCTCGAGATGTGCGATGCCGGTGGCAAAGATGACGGGCTTGTGGAGCTTCGCCACCCGACGGATTAACGGAATATCATTTATCTCATAAGATGCAATTTTATAAGCGGGAGCGTCGAGCTCTTCGAGAAAATCGACGGCGGTTGCGTCAAAGGGGGAGGAAAAGCAGAGCAGTCCGCATTTTTTTGCCTCCTCCATCAGACCAGCATGCCATTCCCACGGCGTATAAGCCTGCTTGTAAAGGTCGTATTCTTTGATGCCGTCCCAGAGGCCGCCTTTATTGATAAAGCAGTCCGCGTCGCTGTCAACGGTCATGGTGTCTGCAGTGTAGGTCTGCAGCTTGATCGCGTCCGCGCCGGCTTCCTTTGCGGCGTGGATAATTTCAATCGCACGGTCGTAGTCCTGCAAATGGTTCGCAGACATTTCCGCAACGATAAAGACAGGGGCGTCTGCGGCGATTCTGCGCCCGCCCAGATAAATTTCCTGATTCATATTGTTATTCTTTCTCCATCATTTTCTGATATTTGACTTCTGCAATCGCCCAGTCCTCTTCGGTATCGATATCCTGAACCTCCAATTCGGGTAAAAGCAGGGGGACCATACCGGGAGTATCTGTTGTTCCTTCCCGGAAAAAAGCTTCCGTCCGGCAGGCATAGAACTGTCCGCAGTCGTGGTAAAGCGTTTCGAGATCCTGGCTGCGCGCGGTCGCATACTGGGGCCATTTGTAGCCGATGTGACCGTTTTCATCTACGGCGAGGCTGCGCAGAACCGGATACGGAAAAGTCGTTACCGGCATGACGGACTCGGCGTCCTTTAAAAGCTCCATCGCAGTGTAGAGTTTTTTGGGGGTAATAAACGGCGCGGTGGGGTAGATACAGCAGAATGTGTCAAACTCCCTGCCGGCAGCTCTGTAGCATTCGAGTACCTCGCGGATGACGTCGTCGGTAGAGGCGTAATCGTTTGCGGTCTGGGCGCTTCGAAGAAACGGGACGGACGCCCCGGCACCTTTTGCAAGTTCGGCGATTTCGGGATCATCTGTAGAAACCATCACCTCGTCAAAAATGCCCGCCTGAAAAGCGGCTTCGATGGAATATAAAAGAATCGGTTTTCCGAGAAACGGACGGATATTTTTACGCGGAATCCGCTTGCTGCCTCCGCGCGCTGTAATAATGGCAAGTGCTGACATGGCAAAACCTCCTGTTTCCTGTCAAAAATCGGATTGTGCAGTGTCTGGGGAAAAAGAAATTGTGTTACTGTTCACACGCGCCATTCGCAAAACCGCGTCTTCGACGCTCTCCGCTGCTTCGCAGCTCATTTTTGCTCATAAAGTGGCGCTCCCTTCGTACCGTTTGGGGCAGATTTTCATGCGAGCATGAAATCTGCCCCCAAACGGTACGAGTGAACTGTATCGCATCTTAAGTAGTATAACAATCCGGGGAATATTATTCAAGCACAGTTCACGCGGGATTCCCAGCACACCGGAGAAGATGCATTCCGCCGCTTTGAAGCGCATTGTCTTGCAATGGCAGACAAAAGTATGGTAGAATATAGCGACTATGCAATGGAGTCAACTGGTTTAACTGGGATGATTTCATCAGGTTTACCAGAAATTGCCGGAGAAAAAACGAAAATGAAAAAGAGAAAGCCAAAAGAGCGGATTTATGTCTGCCATACTTATTATCATGTATATGTTGCCTGTTTAAAGGAGCTGACGCTTCCAAGGGCAATGCGCGGAAAGGCGGATCTGGTGCTGAGCACGATGTCGAACGACTTTGGCAGCCTGAAGGAGCGTGCAGAAAAAAGCGGTCTGTTTGAAGCTGTTTTTATGTTCGAGGAAAAGGAAGAGCATGCGTTCCCGCAGCTGGCACGCTATCATGAGGATCATGGAAATCTGGTGTTTAACCTGTTTTCCAGAATGATTTTTACGAAATTATACGGAAAGCTGCAGCAGCCCTATGTGCCGGTGGATTTTAAAAAGTATCAGGACATCTATGTGTTCTGCGATTCCGATCCGATCGGATATTATCTGAATTATAAGAAAATCCGTTATCATGCGGTGGAGGACGGCCTGGATTGTATCTGCTATTACGATACCGCGCGCTATGACAACCGGGGGCATTTCGGACTGAAAGCCTTTCTTGCGGCGCATAACCTGATTTTTATCCAGAACGGATACAGTAAATATTGCGTGGATATGGAGGTCAACAATACGTCAATCCTGAAATATCCCTGCTCCAAATATATCGAACAGCCGCGGGAAGCGATGGTGCGCAGGCTGACGCAGGACGACAAAAATACGATTCTGCGGATTTTTATGGAGGATCTGGATACGCTGATGACGCAGCTTACGACCGGCGCGCATCATGAGCACAAGGTGCTGGTGCTAACGGAGCCATTATGCGAGCTGCCGGTGCGCGAGCAGATTTTCCGGGATATCGTAGCAAAATACGGAAAGGATGCGCAGGTGATTTTAAAACCGCATCCCAGAGATGTTTTAGACTATCATAAGCTGTTCCCGGACGATATTGTGCTGGATGGAAAGTTCCCGATGGAAATCCTGAATTTCATCGAGGGACTGGAATTCGACCAGGTAGTTTCCGTGTATACCGTGCCGGATTCGATTCATTTTGCAAAGGAAAAGGTTTTTCTGGGGGATGACTTTATGGATCTGTACGAAGATCCTCAAAAACACCGCTTTAATGAGCAGATTTTTTAAGAAGCAGTTTTGGAATAGGGCTGCAGGAACGAAAGGAACGCTTTCATGAAAAAAATTTACCGTAAAATGATGGTTCTGATGAACCGGAAGCAGAAGCTGAAAATGGTTCAGATTCTGTTTATGATGGTGATCGGTGCGGTTCTGGAAACCGTCAGCATCGGTCTTGTGGTACCGGCGATTCAGATGATTATGGACCCGAGCTGCGTGGAGGGCGACAGCGTCCTGGCGCAGATTTACCGATGGACAGGCTTTCAGAAACCGGGATATTTCACGACGCTGATTTTGGTGCTGATTATTCTGGGCTTTGTGTTAAAAAATGTTTTTCTGTATTTTCAGAATGTGGTGCAGCTGCGCTTTGTATACACGAACCAGTTTGAAACCTCTCAGCGCATGATGATCAATTTCATGAAGCGCCCCTATGAATATTATCTGAATGCGGATACCTCTGTCATCCAGCGTATGATCACGTCTGATGTCAATAACATGTACGGTCTGATCCTCGCGCTGCTGCAGCTGATGAGTGAAGTGATTATTTTCGTCCTGCTGGCGGTTACGCTGACCGCGATGGCTCCGCAGATGATCCTGACGGTAGCGGCACTTCTGATCGTGACGCTGCTTGTGATCAAGCAGTTTTTAAAGCCGATCATGCGTCAGGCGGGCATCGAGAACCAGGATTATTACAGCGGTCTGTACAAATGGATTGAAGAATCCGTTATGGGCATCAAGGAAATCAAAATTGCCAATAAAGAAAATTATTTCATCCGGGAATACGGTAAATGCGGTCACGGCTATGTGAGTGCAGTGCAGAAGTACAATATTTTTAACGCGACGCCTCGTCTGCTGATCGAGACGGTCTGCATGGCGGGACTGATCCTGTACCTGATTTTCATGATCCTGTCCGGCGAGGATGTCACCAGCATGGTGAGCCAGCTGGGTGCATTCGGCGTGGCTGCCATGCGGCTTCTGCCTTCTGCAAACCGGATCAACAACTATCTGACACAGATTTCCTATTTCGAGCCCTTTTTTATGGGCGTGTCCGACAATCTGCAGGAGGAAATCCACGACAAAAACGTGGTTTACGACGAAGCTGCCTATCGGAGAAGCAAGCTGGTGGATAAGCTGCCCCTACAGGATAAAATTGTACTGGATGATATTGTATACAAATATCCGAATTCCGATGTGCTGATCTTCGACCATGCGCATATGGAGATCCCTGCCGGAAAATCTGTCGGCATTGTGGGAACCTCCGGTGCGGGCAAGACAACGATTGTGGATATTATGCTGGGGCTGCTGTCGATTCAGGAGGGACATATCCTCGCAGACGGCGTGGAGGTTCGGGATCATTACGAATCCTGGCTGAAAAATATCGGCTACATTCCCCAGACGATTTTCATGATTGATTCCACCATCCGCAAAAATGTGGCATTCGGTTACGCGGATGAAGACATCGACGATGCAAAGGTCTGGGAGGCACTCAAAAAAGCCCGTCTGGATGAGTTTGTCCGCAGTCTTCCCGAAGGGCTGGATACCGGCATTGGCGAGCGCGGCATCCGGATTTCCGGCGGTCAGCGTCAGAGAATCGGAATTGCGAGAGCGCTGTTTGAAGATCCGGAGGTTCTCGTTTTGGATGAAGCGACCAGCGCACTGGATAACGATACAGAGGCTGCGATCATGGAATCCATCAACAGCCTGCATGGTCATAAGACATTGATTATTATTGCACATCGTTTGCAGACGATCGAAAAATGCGATATTGTTTACCGTGTAGAGCACGGGGAGATCGAACGGGAACGCTGATGCGCGACGAACAGGTCGATGCGGAAGCAAAACGTAGTCCCGGAGAGACGATTTACGCGGCGGGAGTACAGTGCTGCGCACTTTTGGAACACACCGCGCGCCCGGAAAGGAGGAGACATGGGAAAGCCCGGACGTCAGGCAAATTTTGAGCTGCTTCGGATCATCGCCATGTTCATGGTTGTGATCCTGCACTGGAACACGAACAGCGGATTGCTTTTGGATGTCGGAAGCCCTGTGACGGGCGCCGGGGTCTGGTCCCTTGTGACAGAATCAGTCTGCATTGTCGCAGTCAACGTTTATGTGCTGATCAGCGGATATTTTCTTTCCTCCTGTACCTTTTCCTTCCGGCGTGTGGCGCAGGTGCTGGTTCAGACGTTGTTTTATACGGTGCTGATTCCTCCGGTTCTGGCACTTGTCGGTGTCCTTTCGTGTTCGGAGGTTCTCAATCCCTACCACATCTGGAACAGTATTTTTCCGGTGCAGTCCGGACATTACTGGTTCGTGAGCGCTTATGTGGTGCTGTGCCTGTTGTCCCCATTTTTCAACGCAGGGCTGGAAACCCTTTCCCAAAAACGGATACAGCAGCTGCTGGCGGCGCTTTTGTTCTTTTTCTGCATCGGAAAATCCTTCAGTCCGCTGCAGTTTGCGTTGGATCGTTTCGGATATGACTTCGGATGGTTTGCAGTGCTGTACCTGACCGGCGGCTATTTGAAAAAATACGGGATGCCGCGTTTGAACAGCTTCCCCAAAAATATTGCGCTGTATGCAGGCTGCACGCTGGGGACATTTTTGCTGGAGCTTTTGCTGCTTCCTTTGGCAGGACGACTGGCGGGACTGACCTATTATGCGTCCGTTCCATTTCACTATAATGCACTGTTTGCCTATCTTGCGGCGGTGGGGCTGTTTGGCGCGTTTGCTGTCCTGAAGGTAAAAGAAGGGCGTTTTGCAGATATGGTGCGGTTCTGGAGCCCTGCGGTATTCGGGGTTTATCTGATTCATCAACAGACGGATATTGCACCGCGCTGGTTTGCGTGGGTCAACGCCCTGACCGGACGACTTGGGGATTTCTGGAACATCGTTCCGGGTGAGACGGGCGTAACTGCAGGACGGATGCTTCTTGTGCTTTGGATGCAGTCCGTCATCGTTTTTGTGGTCTGTATCGGAATCGAGCGGCTGCGGCTGTGTGTGTTCGATAGAATTGGAAAAAGCTGCGGCAGGTCTGCTGCAAAGTAGGGAAAGGTTTTTTTGGAGGAAAAAAGAGAACGTGAAAGAAAAAGCAAAACGATTGGGAACAATTTTGTTTCCGGTGATACTGTTTTTGTATCCGCTGTTAAAAATTACACAGGGAATCGAATTGACGGACACCTGTTATGGTCTGGTAAATTACCGCTTTTTCCCGCATGCGGGGCAGGAGTGGACGGTTGCGACCTATCTTGCAAATGTGCTCGGGGCGCTTTTGATGCGCCTGCCCTTTGGGGACAGCCTGGTGGGAATGCGTTTTTATACGGGACTTTTCGTCAGTGCCATGGCGCTTTTGGCGTATTTTTTCCTGAAAGGCAAAATGCCGTCCTGGATCGTGTTTCTGGGCGAATTCGCGGCAATCAGCCTGTGCTGGATTCCGACGACGAGCCTGTATAATTACCTGACGTTTTTCCTGTTTTTGTGCGGAACGGTGCTTTTATACCGCGGACTGATCTGGCAGAACCGCAAATGGATGGCGTTTGCTGGCGTGTGTCTGGGCGCTTCTGTGCTGACGCGCCTGCCTAACATCGTAGAATGTGCGCTGATTATCGCGGTATTTTATTATGGCATTTTGAAAAAGAAAAAAGTGGCGGAGATCTGGAAAGATGTCGCTGCCTGTGTGATCGGCTTTGTGGCGGCATTTCTTGTCGGTTTTCTTGCGATCAGCCTGCAGTTTAGGTTTGATGCATATCCGAAGATGCTTGTCGGGCTTGCCGGATATTCCGGAACGGATGAGACGTATTCATCCCTTTCTATGATTACTTCTGTTGTATCTGCTTATGTAGAAGCGTTTAAATGGGTGCTGATTTTGGGGATCGCAGCGCTTTTAGGTACGGTTTTATTTTTCCTTCTCCCCGGAAAATTCGAAAAAGGCAAGATGGTGCTGTATCTATGCATGCTTCCGGTGCTGCTGCGGTTTTTATGGGGACGCGGCATGTTCAACCTGCAGTACGCCTTTTACTGGAGCGTATTTGAGTGGTGTATGGTGCTTTTATATGTGGCAATCGGGCTGTGTATCTGGACCCTTGCCGATCCGCTGGTATTTCGAAGGGATAAGCTGTTGTCGTTGATGGTGCTTTTGGTCATTTTGATCACGCCGATCGGAAGCAACAATGAAACATATCCGAATATGAATAACCTGTTTTTGGTTGCTCCGGTGACCTTCTGGATGGGCTACCGGCTTTTGTTAAAGCTGCGCCGCCTGCCGTATAGCTTTGCGTGCCGGGCGATGCTGGTGTGCGTGGCGGTTGTTTTTCTGATACAGAGCACGGGCTTTGGCGTGCGTGCGGTTTTTCGGGACAGCATCGAGGGACAAAAGCGGGATACCCGGGTTGTAAACTGCAAAAAGCTTTCCGGTGCAAAAACGAATCGGGCAAATGCAGAGCAGCTGCAGGATGTTGTGGATTATTACGCAGAGCATGCGGATGAATTGGAGGAAAACAGCAGGCTTTTGACCTTTGGCGATGTGCCGGGCTTTTGCTGGCTGTTCGATCTGCCCTCGGCGCTGTCCCACGACTGGCCGGATATGAATACTTACCCGGCAGAGACGATGCGGACAGATTTGGAAGCGCTGTCCCAGGCGGGAGAAAAGCCGCTGGTGATCCTCTGTCCCGGAAAGGTGGACACAGAGGATGCACAGGAAGCGCAGAAATGGGAGCTGCTGCAGGAGTTCCTGGCGCAGAATGCCTATGAAATGAAGCTGGATAACGGAACCTATCAGATTTATGAATAAAAATGAAAGCAGCGCAGTGCGGTCGAGAAAACGGACTGCAAAACCGCTTTTGGGAAAGAAGGAATCAACCATGGAAGAAAAGAAGCTTCCCTTTACCGGACGGGAAAAAATCCGGTTCAATGTACCTCCGTTTACGGGACGGGAATACGAATATGTGCGCCAGGCAGTGGAAAATCAGAAGATCTGCGGAGACGGGGAATTTACCAAAAAGGCGAGTCACTGGTTTGAAGAAAAAACCGGAACGGCGAAGTGCCTGATGACGACTTCCTGTACCCATGCGACGGAGCTTGCCGCGATTCTGGCGGATATCAAACCGGGGGATGAAATTATTATGCCGTCTTACACATTTGTTTCCACGGCAAATGCGTTTGTGCTGCGGGGCGGCGTGCCTGTTTTTGTGGATATTCGTCCGGATACCATGAATATTGACGAAAAACAGATCGAAGCAGCGATCACCGAAAAGACGAAGGCCATCGTGCCGGTGCACTACGCCGGAGTAGCCTGCGAAATGGATACGATCATGGATATCGCAAAGCGTCACAACCTTCTTGTGATTGAGGATGCGGCGCAGGGCGTGATGGCTTCTTATAAAGGGAAAGCCCTCGGGAGCATCGGTGATTATGGCTGCTACAGCTTCCATGAAACAAAAAATTACAGCATGGGAGAGGGCGGCGCATTGCTGATCCGCGATCGGGAGCATGTGGAGCGTGCAGAGATCATCCGGGAAAAAGGTACTGACCGAAGCAAATATTTTCGCGGTCAGGTGGATAAATATCGCTGGCAGGAGTTTGGCTCCAGCTATTTACCGAGTGAGTTAAATGTGGCGTATCTGTATGCACAGCTGGAAATGGCAGATCAGATCAATGAGGCACGGTTGGCGCGCTGGAATGAGTACTATAAGCTGCTGACGCCACTTTCGCAGGCAGGCAAGATTGAGCTGCCGGTGGTTCCGGAGGGCTGCGTCCATAATGCCCACATGTTCTATATCAAGACGGCGGACGAACACGAACGCCAGGAGCTGATCAATTATTTGAAGGAACGGGATATTCTGGCGGTTTATCATTATGTGCCGCTGCATTCCGCGCCTGCAGGAATTAAATATGGACGCTTCAACGGAGAGGATGTCTACACGACAAAGGAAAGTGAGCGCCTGCTGCGCCTGCCGATGTACTATGGTCTGACGGCGGAAGAGACAGCATTTGTGGCGGATCAGGTGAAGGAGTTTTATGGCAGGTAAGCAGTTTTTGAAAAAACACGAAAATTGCATACTGTCGCTTGCGATGGCTCTGATCCTGGCGGGGATTTTAGCGGCGCGCTTTGACTTTTATTATGATTTGAATGACGATGTGCTGATAAAAGATATTTTGTCCGGCGTATATTCCGGTACGCCGGACGGACATACCATGCAGCTGTTGTATCCACTGGGAGCATTGCTTGCGCTGTTGTACCGGGGGCTTTCGATCCCGGTATTCGGCGCGTTTTTGCTTTTCTGCCAGTTTGGAAGTATCTGGGCGGTCGGATACAGGAGCACCGTGCTGGTGGACGAGGAGCGGGCAGCACGTGATGGCGCGCCTTTTGCACCAGGGATGTGCAGTGCAGCGTCTGCCACGCGTCTGGCAGAGCCTGCGGTATGCAGCGCATGGAATACTACTGCCAAGCGGCTGGGCGTAAAAGGGGTGCTTCTTCTTGCGGAAGCTCTGTTCTGGTTTGCAGCGATGGGCAGTCACCTTGTGTATCTGCAGTACACGGTCACGGCAGGGATGCTGGCGGGCGCGGCGATTTTTTGGGTTGTTACGGCGAAGGGCAAAGAACGCTTTTGGGCGCTTTTGCTTTATTGGCTTTCTTTCTGCCTGCGTCCGGAGATGGCGCTTTTGTGCCTGCCGCTTGCCGGAGCTGGCGGTCTTTGCATCTGGGGCAGGGAAAAACAGATTTTTTCCAAAGAAAGCCTGCGGCATTATCTTGGACTGTTTGCAGCGCTGGTAATTGGGATGGGTGTTTTTTACGGGCTTGACGTGCTTGCCTATTCCGATCCGAACTGGAAAGACTTCCGACAGTTTTTCGATGAGCGCACGATATTATATGATTACCATCTGGATTTCATTGAGCAATACGATGAAAACCGGGAAGCCTATGAAGAGACGGGTGTTTCCAGGACGCTGCAGGAGATGCTCAAAAACTATAACTTTGGGGCGGCGGATGAGATCGATACGCAGATGCTTTCTTCCCTGGCGGTGCAGGCGAAGAAAACAGACGCAAAAGAATCAGTGCTATCGCAGGTAAAAAAAGCAATTTGGCGGCTGGTACATGAAAACTGGTTGTCGAAAAGCGACCTGCCCTGGAACTTTGTCTGGCTGGCAGTTGTTTTTGCATGGTGTTCCTGCTGTTTACAGAAAGAAAAACGAAGATATTTCTGGCAGCCGGTTTTTGTGGTTTGTGTCGGCGGAATGCTGTGGAGCTATCTGCTGATGCAGGGACGGATGGTGGATCGCGTGACCCATCCGCTGTATCTGGCACAGATTTTGCTGGCGGCTGGGCTGTGGGGGACGGCAACGAGCACAGCCGCGCCCGGCATCAACACACGCAGCGCCGGACGTATTCACACTGTCATGACCGCTGCAGTCTGCGGTGTTATCCTGTTGCTTTGTATTCTCCGGGTTCCGGGCATGTGGCAGGGTGTGGCGCGGGAGCAGACACGCAGGGAAACGGTAAACCAGACAAGCGAGGACGTGTTTGCGTATTGCGAAAAACATGCTTCGACGCTGTTTTTAGAGGATGTGTATTCGACGGTGGCGTATTCGGAGAAGATTATGCTGGACCGCGATAAACCGTTCAATTATGATCTGTTGGGCGGCTGGCTGGTAAAAAGCCCACTGACGAAGCAGAAGCTGTCAGCGTTTGGATATGCTTCCATGGGAGAAGCGGCCAGAAGCAGTGAGAAGGTCTGTCTGCTGGCGGACGAGGGCACGGATATGTCCTGGCTGACAGAATATCTGGAGGAACGGGGAGAACCCGGAATGCTGCTGCGGATCGACTCTGCTGGAGAAGGGGTTGAGGTTTATCAGTTCCTTTCAGAAGAGCGCATAAACGAAATGTTTCGGGGAGAAGAGATTGATGCAGAAGATTGAGGGAAAGCAGATTTATCTGCGGCCGATCACGATGGAGGATACGGACCGGATTGTTTCGTGGCGGAATCAGGATCGCGTCCGGCATAATTTTATCTATCAGAAGCTTTTTACAAAAGAAAGCCATGAAAATTGGATGCACACCCAGGTGGAAACCGGCCATGTCGTACAGTTTATTATCTGTGAAAAAAATAACGATCGACCGGTAGGCAGCGTATATTTCCGGGACATCGACCACGACAATAAAAAAGCGGAATATGGAATTTTTATCGGAGAAGCGGACGCTGCGGGCAGAGGAATCGGATCGGAAACAGCCCGCCTTGCAGCAGATTACGCGCGGGATGTGCTAAAGCTCCACAAGCTGATGCTGCGCGTGTTCGCGGATAATGTCGGGGCAGTCAAAAGCTACCAAAATGCCGGATTTGTGCAGGAGGCATGCCTGAAGGATGAATTTTTGCAGAACGGCGTTTATCGGGATATGCTGCTGATGGCGATTTTGTTTGAGGAGAACAGATAAACAGCCGCATCTGCGGCAATACAGGAGGAAGATTGAAAAATAAAATTTTTCAATTACGAGATTTGTGTCTGCGTGTGCTTGACACAAACTCGGCATGCGCAAAAAGCGTGCGCAGGAATGAGAGGAAAGTATGAAGAAACAGTTAGTCAGCTTTGTAATCCCGTGCTACCGGTCAGCGGAAACGATCGGCAGTGTGGTGGACGAAATCGAAGCAGCGATGGGGGAGCTGGAGCGGTATGAGTATGAGATCATTCTGGTCAACGATTGCTCGCCGGACGATACCTTTGGAAAAATCCGCGAGCTGTGCGGCAAGGATAAACGGATCAAGGGGATAAATCTGGCGCGAAATTTTGGACAGCATGCGGCACTGATGGCGGGATTTCATCAGGTAAAGGGCGACATCCTGGTTTGTCTGGATGATGACGGTCAGACGCCTGCAAACGAAGTCGGCAAGCTTCTGGCTGCGCTGGAAAACGGCGCAGACGTTGCATATGCAAAATATGAGCACAAGCATCACAGCGCATTTCGGAATTTCGGAAGCAGGGTCAACGACTGGATGCTCTGCTTTATGCTGAATAAGCCAAAGGATCTGTTTATTTCCAGCTATTTTGCCGCAAGACGCTTTGTACTGGAAGAGATGCTGAAATATGAAAATGCGTTCCCTTATGTCATTGGACTGGTGCTTCGTGCAACCAGAAATATTGTCAACGTGACGGTAGAACATCGGGATCGAAGGGTCGGCGAATCCGGCTACACCTTTGGAAAGCTGTTGGCGCTGTGGTTTAACGGATTTACAGCGTTTTCAGAAAAGCCCCTCCGGATCGCAACGATGGCGGGTGTGGGCTGTGCCGGACTGGGATTTTTGTACGGAATTTATACGATTATTAAAAAACTGGTGCTTCCGGGTGTTCCGATTGGATTTTCAGCGCTGATGGCGTCGATCATGTTTATCGGCGGAATGCTGATGCTGATGCTGGGGCTGATCGGGGAATATGTCGGAAGAATGTACATCTGTCTCAATCATGCACCGCAGTTTGTGGTAAGGGAGATCGTTGGTGGAGAAGAAGAGGAAGCGGGAAATTAAATATCGCACGCTTATTTGCAGCGCAGCAGGGGCTTTTTTTTGCGGATTCAGTGCAAACTGGGGCAGTCAGCTGGATCGAAACGGAAACGTAGCAGTAACGGATTTGTACAGCTGGCTGATCCCATTTCTGACGGCCTGTGTGCTGACACCGGTGTTTTATCTGGTGGTAGAAAAGCTGACCGGCATAGAGGCGTCAGGCGATAGGTTGGTATCGCACAGCAACAAAAAAGCGCCGGATGCCGGGCAGCAACTGCAGCGGGGCTGGAAGAAGCTGTTCCAAAGTCCGATCCTCCGCTATGCCATCATCCTGTTCCTGTGCTGGCTGCCGGTATTCCTTGCGGTCTATCCAGGCTTTTTTGCCTATGATGCGACGGACGAGCTGCAGGAGGTGCTGACCGGACAGTATGTGACAAGACATCCCCTTTTACATGTACTGATGCTTGGAAAAACGGTAAGCGGCATTCAGAAGCTGACTGGCAGCTATAATAGCGGGATCGGCGTTTATGTGCTTGCACAAATGGCGATAATGGCGATGCTGCTTGGCTGGACCATACAGCAGCTTCGAACCAGGGCAGGACGAGTCTGCGGGCTGTTGTTCTACGGACTGTTCCCGGTTGTCCCGATGTATGTGCTGTGCACGAGCAAGGACACACCGTATACGGCAGGAATGCTGGCAGTGCTGGTACTGCTGTGCAGGATGCAGCGTGGCGGATGCAGCAGGAGGGGAGAAGCTGAAGTTGCTGCTGCGTACGCGGATGTGGTATCATCGACAGCCAGCGCCGCTCGGTCAAAAGCTGTAGCAGACGCCGAAATGCCCAAAGCCGGTCATTTTCCCTTAAACACCGCATCCCTTCCGGCACTCGCATTCGCCCTGCTGGTCATGGCAGTTTTCCGCAGCAATGGAGTGATCGTCCTTGTATTGTTTCTACCGATCCTGTTTTTTCTGGTACAGAAAAGCAGCCGGAAAAAGGCAGTGCTTTTGGCAGGCGTTGTTTTGGGGGCGTATGTTCTTTTACAGAGTGGCTTAAACATTGTCCTGAAGCCGGAGAGCACGAATGCGATGGAAAGCCTGACCGTGCCGATTCAGCAGCTTGCGCGGACGTGGAACTATAGCCCGGAGCTGTTTTTGGAGGAAGATCAGGAAACGCTGTTTGAAATTTTACCGGAGGAATCCCTGCAGCTGTATCAGCCGAAGCTTTCCGATCTGGTAAAGGCGGGATTTGTGACAGAAAGCTTTCAGAACGATCCGGGCAAATATTTAAAGCTTTGGCTGAAAATCGGGATAAAAGCACCGGCAACGTACTTAAACGCCTGGCTTTTGACCTCCTATGGCTTCTGGTATCCGGACGCGGATATTGATGTATACAATGGCACAAGATGCTACGAAAGCAGCTCTTATTTTTCCTGTGAAACGGAGGAACCCGGACGGCGGGATTCCAAACTGCCGTGGCTGGAGCATTGGTATGAAATCCTTTCCTGGACGGACACGGTGCACAAAATACCGGTCGTTTCCCTTCCCTTTTCACCGGGAGCGCTGTGCTGGTGCTATGTGCTCGGCGCCCTGTTTTTGATCGCGTCCGGAAACTGGAGGAAGGCGGCGGTATTTTCGCCGGTCTTCCTGAATCTGCTGACGGTGTTGTTAGGACCGACCTATCTGGTACGTTACGTCCTGATTTTCTGGTTCGCCCTGCCCCTTTACTTGTCAATCTGTGTCGGAGTGTGTTATACTTCTAAAGATAATGGAAAAAGTGGGAAATTCTGCGTAAAAGCAGAAAAACAGGCTGCCGGAAATCTGCCGGATGGTTCCCTTTTCGGAAAGGCTTTTCATGAATCGAAAGATTAAAGCATATCAGGCAATTATTTATATCGTTCTGTTTTATCTGGCGGCGGTTCTTTTTTTGCTGGGACCGGGAAAACTGTTGGAAAAAGACAGGCTTCTGGCGGGAGCAGAAAATCCGGTCGGAACTGTGGAAGTGCGGGAGGATCAGCAGGTTCAGCAGGTGCTGATTGCAGAAGGCGATTATCTGCGTTATCTGGAGCTGTATGTGACGTCTCCGGAATCTGCCGGGGAGTATTATCATCTGCTCCTTTACGATGAAAATAACGAAAGGCTGATCAACCGGGATTTTGAACTCAAAGCGGACGAAGTGCCCGGTTTTGTGCGGATTCCTCTGGGAATCGATACGACGAGGGGGACGGCTTATGTCTGGCAGCTGCAGGGTAAGTCGGAGCCGCTCGAGCTTTCTTATGAAAATACAGGGGAAACGGGCCTGACCTGTTTTGGCAGCTATTATGTCCTCGCAGACAGCACTTCGACCCAGATGGACACACAGAATATTGTCATGCGTCTGGTCTACACCGACAAGCCGTCCGCGGCAGTGATGACGATTTTAAAGACAATACTGTGCGTTGCAGCGGCAGCTTTTATCCTTGCTGCGGTATATCTGAGTCCGAAACAGCCAAAACTCAACAATAAAGTCACATGGCGCTTTGTCCACTGGGTGACAGCCGGACCTTTGATTACTGTGGGCACGGCGGTTTTGCTCTGGGAGGTCTATGGGCGCAGGGCATTTGGAGGCAAACCGGACGACCTGATCGTGTACGGACTTGGAATCGGTCTGTTTTTTGCATTTTCTGCCTGGGTGCTTTTTTCGCGGCGTGGCAGCAAATACCATCCACCGTTTGAAGAAATGCTGACAGAGCAGGGGATGGACTGGCTGCAGGCGGCGGCGTTTGCCGGTGTTTTGCTGGGCGGCATTCATTATATGAACGCGCTGTACCAAAATCAACAGAACCTCGCGTATCGGGAAGTGCTTTCGTGGGCGGCGTTTCTGATTCTGACGATGGTATCTCCTGCAGTTCTGTTTTCTAAAAAGGGCGGACGGCGGGCACTGATCGGCCTGATCGCCGGTGGAATCTGGTATGTAGTGCAGTCGCTGACGCAGAAGGAAGCCATGCAGACCAACGAGCTGCTTGGCAAACAGATTTTTCTGGAAGCGCTGATCGTCTTTTTCTTCGTTCTGATTCTGGCAGAGCTGGCAGCACGAATCCGCGCCAAAAAGCTGGTCGAGGGCAGTGTCAACCGCATTTATACGGCAGTGCTGTTTGGATTTATGGCGCTTTTGGTGATTTTCAGAAATACGCGCCTCTGGCCGATTTATCTGGCGGTCGTATTTGCACTTTACTATGTTTTTTATCTGGGCTGGAACAAAAAGAAACACCTGTTGAATAACTTCTGCAATGGCGTGATGTTAAACTTTGCACTGGCAGTCGTGTTCGCATTTGCGAGAAGACCGTTCCGTGCGTGGGTGTATTCGAGATATAATTTTGTTTTTCACACTGTAACGATTACAGCAACTTATCTGACGTTGGTGCTCTGCGTGCTGACGGTGCGGCTGTTCGTCAAACTGTCGGAGGGCATGCCCCAAAACAGCACGAAAAATGCCAAAGGGATGAAGCATAAGCCGCTCCGCAAAAAGGATGCGAAAAACAGCTGCCCCGCGGATTTGTGGGGAACGTTTTTGCTGTACGGAATCGCAGTTTCGCTGCTGTTTTTAACGCTGTCGAGAACCGGCTATCTGGCGGTGCTGGTAATGACCGCAGTGCTGCTGATTTTTGTGCCGGTGTTTGTATACAGACAGAAAATCCGGGAAATTTTCCGGGCGCTTGTCTATATGATTGTAGCGTTTGTGATCTGTCTGCCGATGACCTATTCCGGCATCCGGCTGCTTCCGGCACTCTATAACGATCCGTATCTGTATGAGATTGAGGATTCCGCATCCGCGATTCACAAGGACGATCCGAAGGATTCTGACGCCTATATGTCGGTTTCCTATTTCAAATATGTCATAGAAAATAAGCTCCTTTCGGATGCTTCCGAGCTGACGGAACAGACAGAACTTTTCTGCAATGCAGTGACCGGTAAGCCTTCTGTAAAAAATGACGTGCTGGTAGCGTCTGCGCAGGATGAGGCAGGCATGTCGGACGCAGAGGATTTTTCCAACGGACGTCTGGAAATTTTCCGGTCGTATATGGACAACTGGAATGCGACGGGACATACGGAAATGGGCGTTTTGCTGCCGGACGGCTCCATTAGCGTCCATGCCCATAACACCTATCTGCAGGTCATCCATGATCACGGACTGATCGTCGGCATTTACTTCCTGTGCTTCGGAGCCGGAAGCATCTGCCTGATGTTTGCATATGCGATTAAAAAGATTCGGGAGGACGCATATGCTGTACTGCCGCTGGCTGTCATGCTCGGCTTTTGCGTCGCGGGGCTGGTGGAATGGCTGTTCCATCCCTGCAATCCGCTCGGATTTTCCGCGATGGCGCTGCTTGCACCCCTGATGAGCTTTTCCCCCCGCAGACATGCCGCCTGACGGGATATCACGATAAATGAGGAAGAAAGAAATGCAAGGCAAAAAGAAAAAACCCTTTAATTATCAGCTGTTTTATCGCAGGACAGCGTTAATTGTATACGATATTATCAGTGTAATCGCCGCCAGCTATCTGGCGATCCTGATCCGGTATGATTTTGACGTGAGTACAGTACCGGCAGCGTTTTTGCTGCCGATCCGCCACTTTTTGCCCATTGGGATTGTTATCGCACTGTTCGTATTTTATCTGTTCCGTCTCTATCACAGCCTGTGGGCATTTGCAGGCGAGACAGAGCTTCAAAACCTTGTGATGGCATGTCTTGTGACGAGTGCGGTCAACGGCGCAGGGATCAACCTGTTCCGAATGGAGGGAAAAGCAGTTCCGGACAGCTATTATTTTCTGTATTTCTTCTTCCTGCTGACCTTTTTGTTTGCCAGCCGTTTTTCCTACCGTTTTTTCCGCAGCCGCAAGCACAAGCTGCAGAACCGCAAAAACAGCATTTCTGTCATGATCATCGGTGCCGGCGAGGCGGGCAATACGATCATCAAAGAAATCGTTTCCAGCAACTTCTCTACAATGGTGATCCGTTGTATTATCGATGACGATAAAAATAAATGGGGACGCTTCATTCAGGGCATCAAGGTGGTCGGAGGCCGCGACAAGATCATAGAGTCCGCAGATTTATACGATATTGATGAAATTTTCCTGGCGATCCCCTCTGCGTCTCCGGCACAGATTAAGGATATCCTGGAAATCTGTAAAGAGACAAACTGCAAGCTGCGCAGCCTTCCCGGACTGTATCAGCTTGTAAACGGCGAAGTCAACGTCAGCAAGCTGCGGGACGTCGAGGTCGAAGACCTGCTGGGCAGGGAACCGATCCGCGTGGATATCGATTCCATTCTGGGATATGTGCAGAATAAGGTTGTGCTCGTTACAGGCGGCGGCGGTTCCATCGGAAGCGAGCTGTGCCGTCAGATTGCCGGTCACAAGCCTGCGCAGCTGATCGTGTTTGATATTTATGAAAACAATGCCTACGACCTGCAGCAGGAATTGAAGGAAAAGTATCCGGAGCTGAATCTGGTGGTTCTGATCGGCAGCGTGCGCAACACGAGCCGGATCAACTATGTGTTTGAAACGTATCATCCCGATATTGTGTACCATGCAGCAGCGCATAAGCATGTGCCGCTGATGGAGGACAGCCCCAACGAGGCGGTCAAAAACAATGTATTCGGCACCTGGAAAACCGCTATGGCGGCGGCACAGAACCACACGAAAAAATTCGTCATGATTTCGACAGACAAGGCGGTGAACCCGACGAATATCATGGGTGCGAGCAAGCGAATCTGTGAGATGATCGTGCAGACGTTCAACCGCCATTATGAGACGGAGTTTGTAGCAGTTCGTTTCGGCAATGTGCTCGGCTCCAACGGAAGTGTTATTCCGCTGTTTAAAAAACAGATTGCGGCAGGAGGTCCGGTAACAGTTACGCATCCCGACATCATCCGGTATTTCATGACCATTCCGGAGGCAGTGTCTCTGGTGCTGCAGGCGGGCGCCTATGCAAAGGGCGGAGAAATTTTCGTTCTGGATATGGGCGAGCCGGTCAAAATCCTGGATCTTGCAAAGAACCTGATCCGTCTGTCCGGTTATCGTGTCGGTGAAGATATCAAAATCGTCTTTACCGGTCTGCGCCCGGGAGAGAAGCTTTATGAAGAGCTTCTGATGAAGGAAGAAGGACTGCAGGATACGGACAATAAGCTGATTCATATCGGCAGACCGATCGAGCTGGACGAGCGGCTGTTCTTTCAGCAGTTAAAGCAGCTGGAAGAGGCATCTAAAGAAGAAAATAAAGATATCCGGCCGCTGATTCATGAGGTTGTGCCGACGTATCATTATCAGGAGAAGCGATGAACATACATCATATTGGGTATCTGGTCAAAAAAGGTCCGAAAGCACAGGCGGCATTTGAAGCGCTTGGATATATTGCAGAGGGCGAATGGACGCATGACGAAATCCGCAAGGTGGACATCCTGTTTTTGCAAAAGGACGGCTACCGGATCGAACTGGTGAGTCCGTATGCGCCGGATTCCGTGGTTTCCGGGCTGATCAGGACCTACAAAAATGCCCCCTATCATCTTTGCTACGAAGCAGAGAATTTTGAAAAAGAGCTGGCAGAGCTGGAAGGAAACGGCTACATCCGAATCGACGAGCCGACGCCTGCTCCGGCCATCGGCGGACGCAGAGTAGTATTTCTCATGCACTCGGCGGCAGGTATGCTGGAGCTTTTGGAAGAAAAGTAAGCTTGAAATAAGAAAGAGGTAACGAGATGGAAAGAAAACGGATTTATCTGTCCTCCCCCACAATGCACGGAGAAGAGCAGGCCTTTGTACAGAGTGCATTTGATACGAACTGGGTAGCGCCCCTTGGTCCCAACGTGGATGCCTTTGAAAAGGAGATGGCAGACTATATTGGCGGCGGTTATGCGGCGGCTCTGTCTGCAGGAACCGCAGCGATCCATCTGGCAGTGATCCTGGCGGGCGTAAAAGAAGGGGATGTTGTGTTTGCACAGTCCCTGACGTTTGCTGCAAGCGTAAATCCTGCCTGCTATGAAAAGGCAAAGCCTGTCTTTATCGATTCAGAACCCGACACCTGGAATATGGATCCTGTCGCTTTGGAAAAAGCCTTTGAAAAATATCCGCATCCGGCAGCTGTCATCGCTGTGCATCTGTACGGAACACCTTTCAAAATCGACCGCATCCGCGACATCTGCAAAAAGCATCAGGTTCCGCTGATCGAGGATGCTGCGGAAGCGCTGGGGAGCTCCTTCCAGGGTCAGAAGCTTGGTACCTTTGGGGATTATGGCATTCTTTCTTTTAACGGCAACAAAATCATCACCTCCTCCGGCGGCGGTATGCTGCTGTGCAGCGATGAAGCAAAGATTAAGCGCGCCCGTTTTCTGGCAACCCAGGCAAGGGATCCCGCCCGCTATTATCAGCATTCCACCATCGGCTATAACTACCGGATGTCTAACGTGGTAGCCGGAATCGGAAGAGGACAGCTGTTACACCTGGAAGAGCATAAAGCAAGGAAAAATGAGATTTACAGACAGTATAAAGAGGCATTTGCGGATATCGAAGCGATCACGATGAATCCGATGAATCCAGACGGAGACGCAAACAACTGGTTGTCCTGCATGACGATCGCACCGGACTGCAGCGTGACGCCCGATCAGGTGATGGATGTCCTGGCAGAGTACAATATCGAGACGCGCCCCATCTGGAAGCCAATGCATTTACAGCCTGTTTTTGCAGACTGCGATTTCATTCAGGTTAAGGAAGGCAGGAGCGTTTCGGAGGATATTTTCAATCGCGGTGTCTGCCTGCCCAGCGATATCAAAAATACACCGGAGGATATGGAGCTGATTATCTCCCTTATCCGTAAGGTATTTGAAAAATAGGAAAAGAATATGTATGCAAAGTATATGAAACGGCTGCTGGATATCCTGCTGTCGCTGACGATCCTCATAGTGCTGAGCCCACTTCTTCTGGTGCTGTGTATTCTGGTGCGCAGCAAGCTGGGCAGTCCGATTTTCTTTAAGCAGGAGCGCCCGGGACTGCATGAGAAAATTTTCACAATGTATAAATTCCGCACGATGACGGACAAACGCGACGCCGAGGGAAATCTTCTGCCGGATAAGGACAGGCTTACCAAATTCGGAAAGCTTCTGCGGGCAACGAGTCTGGACGAGCTGCCGGAGTTTTTCAACATTTTAAAAGGGGACATGAGCTTTATCGGTCCGCGTCCGCTCCTGGTTTCGTATCTGCCGTATTATACGGAAACAGAGGCTCTGCGCCATACAGTGCGTCCCGGTCTGACAGGTCTTGCACAGGTGTCGGGACGAAATTTTCTGGACTGGGACAGACGGCTTGCGAAGGACGTGGAGTATGTAAAGGGACTTTCCTTCCAAATGGATTTGAAGGTTTTATTTTTGACCGTCAAGGTAGTCTTCGACCGCTCGGACGTCGCAGAGGATACCAGCCAGGCGGAGGGCAATTTTGCCAGGATCAGGCAGGAGCGGCTTGACAGAACCGGAAGGCTGGAGGCCTGAAGAAGACAGAGCATAATCTGCTCGGAAAGAGGATTCGTATGATCAATATCCTGATTTTAAGCGCCGGCACGAGAGACAAGGTCGTGCAGTATTTTAAAGAAGCCCTTGCCGGAAAAGGAAAGGTAATCGCAACGGACTGCAGCCCCTACGCACCCGCCATTTATGAGGCGGACGAATATGTGCTGGTGCCCAGGATCACAGAGCCCGGTTATCTGGACAAAATTCTTGAGATCTGCCGGGAAAAACAGATCACGGGCGTACTTTCCCTGATCGACCCGGAGCTGTCTCTTCTTGCAGACAATAAGGAGCGTTTTCTGGAGGTCGGAACCGTGCCGATCGTGCCGGACGCAAAGCAGGTGGATATCTGCTTCCATAAATATGCGATGTATGAAGCCTGCAAAGCACTCGGCTTTGCGACGGGACGCTGCTTTCTGGATCGGAAGGAATTCTATCATGCGGTGGAAAACGGCGAGCTGACCTATCCGGTTTTTGTCAAGCCGGAAAGCGGAAGCGCGAGTCTGGACATTCATATGGCTCAGGATCAGGAGACAGTGGAATTTCTCTGCGGCCGTGAGGACGGACTGATGATTCAGGAGTTCATGAACGGACAGGAATACGGTGCAGACGTCTACATCGACATGCTCAGCGGCGAAGTAGTTTCTATTTTCGTTAAGAAAAAGTTGAAAATGCGTGCAGGAGAAACCGATAAGGCGGAATCCTTCCAGGAGGAAAAGCTGTTCGCCCTGATTACAGATTTTGTAAAGAAAATGGGCTTTCGCGGTATTATCGATATCGATCTGTTTGAAATCGACGGAAACTGGTACATTTCCGAGGTTAATCCGAGATTTGGCGGTGGTTATCCCCATGCATGGGCCTGCGGCGTGCGCGTACCGGAAATGATTGTCAGAAATCTGGAAGGACAGACAAATGTTCCGGAAATCGGAAATTATCCGGTTGGGAAGATCATGATGAAATACAATGAGATTATGGTTCGCTGACAAAGAGCTGCAGCAGAAACGAGGAAGGATGAAACAAAGCGTACTGGTGCTTGGAAACAGCGATTCCGGGCTGTATGATTTCCGAAAAGAAGTGCTGATGGCGCTGATGCAGGAGGGCTATGAGGTCCATGTGTCGGTGCCGGATACCGGGTATTTGGAAAAAATCAAAAAACTGGGCTGTATCTGTCATGAGACGGTGATGGAGCGCCGCGGTATGAATCCGTTGAAGGACGGAAAGCTGCTTTTGTTTTACAGAAAGCTGTTAAAGACCATCCATCCGGCGGCGGTGCTGACCTATACGATTAAACCGAATATTTATGGCGGTGTGGCGTGTCGGCTTGCAAAGGTACCTTATCTGGTCAACATTACAGGCCTTGGAACGACACTGGAGCATGATGGACCGTTACAAAAGCTGATCGTTTTACTGTATCGGACAGGAATGTCCGGCGCGGGCTGCGTCTTTTTCCAGAATGAGCAGAATCTGGCATTCATGCGGCAGAAGGGCTGTCTGAAAAAAAGGACGAAAACCCGGGTGATCTCCGGCTCCGGTGTCAACCTGGAGGAGCATCCGCCGATGCCCTATCCGAAGGAAGATACCGTCCGTTTTGTATCGGTTATGCGGATCATGAAGGATAAGGGAATCGAGGAGCTGCTGGAAGCGGCAAGACGGATCCATGAAAAGCATCCGGAAACGGTATTCGAGCTGCTGGGCGCCTACGAGGAAGAAACGCGGGCACGCTATGAGCCGATGATTGAGGACTTGCAATCCAAAGGGATTGTGCGTTATTATGGTTACCGGGACGATATGCCGGAGTTTTATCGGCATTGTCAGGCGGTAATCCATCCGTCCTATCACGAGGGCATGTCGAATGTCCTGCAGGAGGCGGCAGCGACCGCAAGACCAGTGATTGCCAGCGATATAAACGGTTGCCGGGAGATTTTTGAAAACGGTGTTTCGGGGCTTGCATTTTTACCCCAGAATGCAGACAGCCTGACAGAGACCATCGAGAGATTCCTTTTGCTGGCTCCGGAGGAACGGGCCGAAATGGGACGTCAGGCGAGAGCCTATGTGGAGGCGCATTTTGACCGCAGACAGGTCGTAACAGAGTATCTCGAAACGCTGGGGAGCCTGATTGGGGCAACCAGATGTTAAAAAAGAAAAACCATATAGAAAAGCGCAGGAAAGCGAGGATATGAAAATGGATTTATATGAAAAGATTTTGGCAGGCGAGGAAAAACTGTCGCTGGTAGGTCTTGGTTATGTGGGCATGCCGATCGCAGTCGCATTCGCCAGAAAGATCAAGGTAATCGGCTACGACTTAAACGCAGAAAAGATCAAACTGTATCAGTCCGGCATTGATCCGACCAACGAGGTTGGAGATGATGTGATCCGCCAGACGGAAGTGGAGTTCACTGCAGATGAGACAAAGCTGCGGGAAGCAAAATTCCATATCGTAGCAGTTCCTACTCCTGTAAACGATGACCATACGCCGGATCTGACCCCGGTAGAGGGCGCAAGCAGGATTCTGGGACGGAACCTGACAAAGGGCAGCGTTGTCGTATTCGAGTCTACCGTATATCCGGGCGTAACCGAAGAGGTATGCGTGCCGATTCTGGAAAAGGAATCCGGACTGGTATGCGGTAAGGATTTCAAGATCGGTTATTCTCCTGAACGGATCAACCCCGGCGACAAGGTACACCGTCTGGAAACCATCACAAAGATCGTTTCCGGTATGGATGAGGAAACGCTGGATACTGTTGCAAAGGTTTATGAGCTGGTTGTAGAAGCCGGTGTATACCGTGCAGAATCTATTCAGGTCGCAGAGGCTGCAAAGGTAATCGAGAACAGCCAGAGAGATATCAATATTGCGTTCATGAATGAACTTTCTATTATCTTTAACAAGATGGGCATCGACACGCAGAGCGTATTAAAGGCAGCAGGAACCAAATGGAATTTCCTGAAATTTTATCCCGGTCTGGTGGGCGGACACTGCATCGGTGTTGATCCGTATTATCTGACCTACCGTGCAGAGCAGATGGGCTATCATTCCCAGATCATTCTGTCCGGCCGCCGCATCAACGACGACATGGGCAAATATGTCGCAGAAAACATTGTGAAAAACCTGATTCGCGCAGATATCGCGGTCAAGCATGCGAAGGTTGCGATCCTTGGCTTTACCTTCAAGGAGAACTGCCCGGATACCAGAAATACAAAGGTTATCGATATTGTAAAAGAGCTGCGTGAGTACGGCATCGAGCCGGTGCTGGTGGATCAGACCGCAGACCGCGCAGAGGCGAAGCGTCTCTATGGAGTAGAGCTGCAGGATATGAGTGCTGTAAAAGATGTGGACGCGCTGGTTATTGCCGTATGCCATAAGGAATTTGAAGGACTGAATCAGGCAGCGATTGAAAGCTTCTTTAATCCGACAAACGGCAAAAAAGTACTTGTAGATGTTAAGGGCATCTTAAATCGCAAGGAATGGACACGTGATGACTGCCTGTACTGGAGATTATAATCAGAGGTGTAAATGATCCGAAAATGGAAAAAATTCCCGTTTTCCTGGCTGCTTCCGGTGCTGTTTTTTGCAGCACTGTGGCTGCTTGGAACAACGGGGATCTATAATGACAGCAACCAGTATATTGCGATGCACATTCACCGGGAGCCGCTGTACTCTTTCTTTTTGTGGATTTTCCGCAGCCTGTTTGGGGAGACAAAGTATCTTGATATTGTGAGATTTCTGCAGAACGGACTGGCGGCGTTTTCCGTGATCTGGCTGGCGGAGAGCCTGAAAAAACGATTTGATTTCGGACAGTGGATGGAAGCGCTGGTGTGCCTGATCTTACTGGCGCCCCACATTATCACACCGGTGTTTTCTGCGAGTGGATTGGTTTTGTCGAACGGCGTCATCAGCGAAGCGCTGGGACTGCCGCTGTTTTATCTGTTTACGGCGCAGTGCATGAAGATGGTGTATACAAGACAGCGGGGAGCAGCTTTATCCTCCCTGCTGTTATCCTTATTTTTGTCTCTGGTACGCGGACAGATGATGTTCACGATCCTGCTCTGGCTGGTGTTTGCAGGGGCCGTCGTGATCGTAGAAAAAAAGAAACTGGCGAAACGCCTGTTGATTTGTGTCGTGTGCACTGCGCTGGCGTTTGGCACAAGGACGCTTCTCGTAAAAAGCTACAACCTTGTTTTTAACGGATATTTTATCAATAATACGTTTGGAAGCGTCGGACTGCTCGCAAACATTTTATATGCGGCGGACGAAGAGGATGCCGAAAGGATTGCCGATCAGGACGCAAGAGTTATGTTTGAGCTTTCCTATCGCCTTGCAAAAGAACAGGGTGCGACGTATCAGGATGCGCCGGAGGGCTTTTTCAACCGGGCAGCGCATTTGGAAAAATGGCATGACGCGATCAAGTTTGAAATGATCGAAGAGCCCTGGAGACAGCTGCATGACAGAGAGGGCTTTATAGACTACATTCCTGAGAATGTGGAATCCGACCGGATTGCGGCAACCATCGGGAAATCCTTACTTCCTGCAGTTCTGGGCAGATGGCTGTATGACTATCTGGCGCTCGCCTGCTACGGACTGATCCGGTCCATCGCAGTCGTACACCCGCTGCTAAACTGGTATGCGCTGACGGCATACCTCGCCTATATCGTGCTGGTTGCCCTTGCATGGAGGAAAAATCACAATTCCAACGCGGTTTGGCTGGCGGCATTTTCCCTGCTGGCTGTGTTAGCAAACGTATTTGCTACCTCCATGATCATCATGTGCCTTTCCCGCTATGTGATCTATGGACTGCCGCTGTTTTATGTCAGCGGACTGATGCTTTTGTACGAACTGGCGGGTGGAAAAACCGCGCATCGACTGCCGTAAGTTCACCCGCGCCATTCGCAAAATCGCAGCTGCGCTGCTTTCCGCTGCTGCGCAGCTCACTTTTGCTCATACCACGGCGCTCCCTCTGCAGCTTTCCGCAAGCAGATTTTCATGCGAGCATGAAATCTGCTCACAGAAAACCGCAGGTGAACTTAAACATTGATTAAGATTCTATGAAGTCCGTTGCAGATTGGCTGCAAAGGGGATATACTGAAGCTGTCTTAATGGAAACAGGCATGAGGAGGAATGAATGTATGAAACGGTTATCAAAAGTATCATGCGGTCTGCTTCTGACAGCATCCCTGCTGATTGGATCAATGCTTTCAGGATGCGGGCAGACGACAGATTATACAGCAGAGATCAGGGAATATCAGAACAAGCTGGAATCCCTTGCGGCGGAGAATGAAGAATTAAAGGCGCAGCTGGGCATTACCGAGACCCAGAGCACAGAAGAGAACCAGACTGCTGCAGAGACAGAAAATCAGTCTCAGGAGATGGTGTCTGAAAACCAGACGACGGAAACCGACGTCCAACAGGCGGAGAATACGGATAACTCCGGGGACGAAATGAAGATCCTGGTGCTTGGAGACAGCATTTGGGGCAATTATCGGGATGATACCGGTGTGTCCGCACGCCTTGCAGCATGTCTTGCTCAAGAAGGAAAAAATGCGACGGTCTATAACGGTGCCATCGGCGGCACCCGCGCAACCATCAGCCCGGACGATAATGAATACCAGTTTGGTCCTGCCAGTGACTGCTCCCTGGGAAAGATGGTTTCTATTCTGCGAGGAGATACGGATGTGGAGATGCTGCAGGGAAAAGCAGCCTATGACGATATCAAGGCAGTAATGGATGTTAAGGATCAGATCGATGTGGTAATTTTGTCCTATGGTATGAATGACTTCTTGGCACAGGCTCCGATCAACAACTCGGACAGACCCTGGACGGGCTTTGGAACGGCGTTAAACAGCGGGGTACTGGAAATAAAGGGAATCTTCCCCCAGGCACAGATTTTGATCATATCTCCCAACTATGCGTCCTATTTTCCGATCCCGGTTAAAAATATGGGAGAAAAGGCACTCTACAATTATGCGAGCATTGCCTGTGACGTTGCAGTTGGTCAGGGAACGCTGTGCGTGGATGCTTACGACAATCTCGGAGTGGATGCCTATAATGCAGATGAATATCTGGAAGACGGCATTCATTTAAATGAAAAAGGAAGAAGCCTGTATGCGAAAACCATCGCATCCTGCCTGCTCTACGGAACAGCGGGTCAGATCTCGGGCAACAATATCGCTTCCTTCAACTGATTGGATCGGATATCAGGGACAGAAGGACAAAAATACTTCCGGATCATGGCGCAATCCGCGGATCGTTTATCCGAAACAATAGAATGCATGCTCTGCGAGCATTCTATTGTCATGAATAAAATACAGTGCCGCGGCTGCGGCAGAAATGAGAGGAAATCCATGGGATATAAGGATTTGAAATTTGACAAGGACAGTGTATTTCTGGTAACAGGCGGCGCCGGTTTTATCGGTTCCAACCTGTGCGAGGCGATCTTGAACCTCGGTTATAAGGTAAGATGTCTGGACGACCTTTCCACAGGCAATCCGAAGCATGTGGAGATGTTTGAAGGTAATCCGAACTATACCTTTATCAAAGGCGACATCAAAGATCTGGATACCTGTATGAAAGCCTGCGAGGGTGTGGATTATGTGCTGAATCAGGCGGCATGGGGCAGCGTTCCCAGAAGCATCGAAATGCCGATTTTCTATGCGCAGAATAACATCGTCGGCACGCTGAACATGATGGAAGCAGCGAGACAGAACGGCGTAAAGAAGTTTGTATACGCGTCCAGCTCTTCCGTATACGGCGATCATCCCGGACTTCCCAAAAAAGAGGGCATTGAAGGCCATGTTCTTTCCCCTTACGCCCTGACCAAGAAGACAGACGAGGAATTCGGTCGTCTTTATAAGACGCTGTATGGTCTGGATACTTACGGCATGCGTTATTTCAACGTATTTGGACGCCGTCAGAACCCGGAAGGCATGTATGCCGCTGTTATTCCGAAGTTTTTGAAGCTGCTGTTAAAGGATGAAGCGCCGACCATCAACGGAGACGGCCGTCAGTCCAGAGACTTTACTTATATCGACAACGTCATCGAAGCGAACTTAAAAGCCTGCCTGGCTCCGAGCGAAGCAGCAGGAGAAGCGTTCAACATCGGTTCCGGCGGCAGAGTATATCTGATCGATTTATATTATGAACTCTGCGAAGCCCTGGGCAAAAAGATTGAGCCGGTCTTTGGTCCTGCCAGAAAGGGAGATATCCGGGATTCCAACGCGGATATCAGCAAAGCAAGAGAGCTGCTTGGCTACGATCCGGATTATGATTTTGAAAAGGGAATCCGCCTTGCCATTGACTGGTATAAAGAAAATCTGTAAAATAAAAGAACGAAAAGCCGTCCAATTGGTTTGGACGGCTTTTTAACGAATAGGCTTGCCTATTCGTTAAAAAGCCACCATACGACGCGCGCTGCAGGCAAGGATTGCGCAAAACAGGAGGTATTAGTTTATGCATTATCGAGTTGTTGTATTCGGTGTAAAAGATACAACTGCGGAGATCGTCCGCTTTGTTCAGGAGAAGCTTTGTCCGGTGGATCTGGTTGTGACGATTCATCCCGATGTGCTTTCGGGCAATCAGGTGTCCGGCTATGAGGGACTTTCCTGGTTGGAGGACAAGTACGGGATTCCGGTTTACGAAACACATTCTTACGGTTTAAAGGATGAGGAGACGACGAAATTTTTCGCGGAAAATACCTTCGAGCTGGGGATTTCCATGGGCTGGCAGAGATTGCTTCCCGGCTTCGTGCTTTCCAGATTTTCGGAGGGTGTATTCGGTTTCCACGGGAACTGTGCATATCTGCCCTTTGGGCGGGGACGCTCGCCGCTTAACTGGTCGATCATTCTCGGAGATACGCGTTTTAATCTGAACCTGTTCCAGTACGATGAAAAAGCGGACAGCCCGAATGTTTTTGCAAGCGAGATGTGCGCCATCACTCCTCATGATACCGTGCGTACGATGCAGTATAAAAATATGCTGGTCAGCAAGCGTCTGATCGCTAAGCTGATCGCGGCACATCAGGCGGGAACCGTCAGCGTACACCGGGAGTCTAGAGATTTCGACAGCTGGTACAATAAGCGGACGGCGGCGGACGGAAAGCTGGATTTCCATGATCGTACCCGGAATCTGTATAACCTGATCCGGGGCGTGACAAGACCGTTCCCGGGAGCATTTTGCTTCTGCAACGGCGAAAAGATCACGGTATGGAGCGCACATCCCTTTGATGAGATGTTAGACTTCTCGATGTATGCACCAGGGGAGATCATCGACATTTTTGACAAAAAGCTGATCGTACGGACGCTGGATGGCTCTCTTTTAGTCGAAGACTATGAGTCGGAAATAGAGCTGGAGCCGGGAATGATCCTGGAATAAAGCTGTGCAGCAGCGAAAAGGAAAAGAGTATGAAAATCGCATTTCGAATGGATGATATTACACCGGATATGGACTGGAAAAGCTTTGAAGCCTTTGAACAACTGTTTGAACGCTATGGCTGCTATCCGCTGTTGGGCATTGTACCGGACAATCTTGATCCGAAGCTGTCGGTGGATCCGGCACGGGAAGCGTTCTGGAAAAAAATGCAGGAGCTGCAGGAAAAAGGCTGGACCCTTTCCATGCACGGCTGCCATCATGTGTATACAACAAAAAGAGGCGGGAGCTTCCCGTTGAATGCCCAGTCGGAGTTTGCGGGGAAAAGCTATGAGGAGCAGTACCAGCTTCTGGAAAGCGGACAGAAAAAGCTCTTGGATCGCGGCATCGAGACGAAGCTGTTCATGGCGCCGGGCCATACCTTTGACAAAACGACACTGCGTGCGCTCAAAGCGCTCGGGTTTACCCATGTGACGGACGGGTTTGGAGATTTGCCGTATGTGCGCAGTGAAATGACTTTTTTACCGATTGCCTTTTTGCGGAAATACGCATTTTCTGATCGGGAGGGAATGACGACGATCGTTATTCATGCCAACCATTCCACGGTAGCGGAGCTGAAAGCCTACGAAGAGATGATTGACGCAAACAGGGAAAACATTGTGCCGTATTCCGATTTTTTTAAGCTGGAAGCAAAGCCACAGTGCATGACAGCGCGTATCCGGGAATATGTGCTGGCGTTCGGAAAAGGGCTTGCCGCGCGGCTTGGCCGATTAAAGAACCAGCACGCATAAGCGGATGGAAAGGCATCGGCGTGCAAATTAGAAAAAGAAAAAGGAACCAGAAGCGTATGAAAGAACCGATTCGGGTATTACAGGTGCTGGGAACAACGGGACTCGGCGGGGCAGAAAGCCGGGTTATGGATTTATACCGGAATATCGACCGTGAGAGGGTGCAGTTTGATTTTGCAGTGCACACCTCAAAAAAAGGATATTTTGACGAAGAGATTGAAGCGCTTGGCGGACACATTTACCGACTGCCGCGGTTTCAGGTCTATAACTGGATCCCGTATCGGACAGCGTGGCGCAGCTTTTTTAAAGAACATCCCGGGTATGCCTGTGTGCACGGGCATATGACGAGTACTGCGTCGATTTATCTGCCGGAAGCGAAGCGTGCGAAAATCGCCCTGACGGCAGCCCATGCCAGAAGCGCGGGTACAGAAGGCGGCATCAAAGGGATGATGACGAAGTGGATGCGTAAAAATCTCTGGAAAAAAACGGACGTCTGCCTGGCGTGCTCCAAGCTTGCCGGAAAAGCAGTTTTCGGGGAAAAGGCGTGGGCGCAGGGAGCTGTCCATGTGGTGCCGAATGCGATCGAAGTGGATAAGTTTTCCTATAACGACCAGATGCGTGCACAGATGCGGCAAAAACTGGAGTTGGGCAATTGTCTGACAGTCGGGCATGTGGGGCGTTTTAATGAGATGAAAAACCACCTGTTTTTGCTGGAGGTTTTTGCACAGATCAAAAAGAGCCGTCCGGATGCGCAGCTGATTTTGCTCGGCGAGGGCGGATGCATGGAACCTGCAAAGCAGAAGGCGGCAGAGCTTGGAATTACAGAAAGCGTTCAGTTCCTCGGAAATCAGGGAAATCCGCAGGATTATTATCAGGCGATGGATCTGTTTATTTTCCCTTCTCTGTATGAGGGACTGCCCGGAACGGTGCTGGAAGCGCAGGCTGCAGGGCTTCCGTGTCTGATGTCGGATACGATTACACAGGAGGTTGCCCTGACAGAGCTGGTGGAGTCCAAAAGCTTAAAGGATTCTGCAGAGAGCTGGGCACAGGCAGCCCTTGCGCTTTTGGAACGCCAGAAAGAGCGGTTCAGCCGCATGCCGGAAATCCGCAAAGCCGGATTTGATGCAAAGGAACAGGCAAAAGAGCTGGAAGCTTTTTATCGTACCGGGAAAGGAGACGGCTTATGGAACAGGTAAAACCAAGGCTCCTTCTGGTTGTACCCATGCTGCATCAGGGTGGCTTCGAGCGGGTCTGCGTGCGGACAGCGCGGATTCTGAGGAATGATTTTGAAGTGACGATCGCCATGTTTTCGGATGCAGATATTGCATATGATATAAGCGGACTTTCTGTTGTAAACCTGGATGTTCCGGCACAGGACGGGAAGCTGAAAAAAATGGTCAATGTCGTAAAAAGAACGGTAAGGCTTCGGAAGCTAAAGAAAAAGCTGCGTCCTGATCTGACCTACAGCTTTGGCCCGACAGCGAACCTGATTAACGTCCTGACACCGGTGCGGGGGCAGATCTGGACGGGAATCCGCAGCTATATGGATATGGACAACCCATCGAAGTTAAAGCTGTTTGCAAAGCGCTCCGATCAGGTGATCTGCTGTTCGGAGGTGATTGCTCATGAGTTAAAGGAAAAACTGGGAATCGAAAATACAGAGGTGTTGTACAATCCTTACGATGGCAGTCAGATCGCAGAAAATGCAGCAAAAAAAACTGAGGACATGCCCGATTTTACCGGGAAAAAGGTGATCGTCAGCATGGGGCGTGAGGATGACTGCAAGGAATTCTGGCATCTGATCAAATGCCTGTATTTGATCCGGGAAAAAGTGCCGGAGGCGATGCTGTGTATCATCGGGGACGGTTCTTTTTCAGAATATAAAGAACTGGCAGAAAAGCTGGGAATTGCTGACCGGGTCTGCTTTGCGGGACTTCAGAAGAATCCATTTCCATGGCTGTCAGCGGGCAGTCTTTATGTTGGAACCTCCAGCATGGAGGGCTTTCCAAACGCGTTGGTTGAGGCGATGAGCTGCAGGCTCCCTGCTGTTTTTTCCAACTGTATGAGCGGTCCCGCAGAGATTCTGTCCGACCGGTTTGAGGACGTCGTTGGAAAACAGGAAGTGCTTCGGGAACGTTACGGGATTCTGATTCCGGTGATGGACGATCAGAAAAATCTGGATCCAAACGAAATTACAGAGGAAGAAAAACAACTGGCGGCTCTTCTGGAAGAGCTGCTGACAGAGGAAGCGAAGCTGCAGGAGCTTTCCAGATGTGCAAAGGAGCGCGCAGATCAGTTTGACGACAGGGCATACCGGGACAAAATCCTGCAGATTGCAGGGCTTTCCAAAATGTGATACACTACGGGGACACTGACAAAATGAGAATCCTGCAGAGCAGGATTCTGTTTCATGAGAAAAACAGGAGAAACATTCCGATGCAGAAAATTGCATTTCATTTAAACAGCCTGCAGCAGGGCGGGGCGGAGCGCGTGGTGAGTAATCTGGCGAACCGTTTTGCAAAGGAGGGCTATGAGGTTGTCATTGCGACAGAATGGTACGGAACGGACGAATTTGCACTGGATCAGAAAGTCCGCAGAGTTCATGTCGGACTGACGAAAGAAGACGAAAACCGCAGCAGGATCAGCAAGATGCTGCGCCGTATCTGGTATCTGCGCCGTTTTATGAAAAAAGAAAAGCCGGACGTCGTCGTTGCCTTTACCCGGGGCGTATTGTACCGTGCGCTGGCGGCAGGAATCGGGACGGGTATCCCGGTCGTGATTTCCGTGCGTACCGATCCGGTGGGACACTATGATAAAAAAGCGGACAAGCTTCGGATCCCGCTTCTGTTTCCTCATGCGGCGGGCTGCGTGTTCCAGACAGAGGGCGCAAAAGCCTTTTTTGCACCGTATTTACAGGAAAATTCCAGAATTATTTTAAATCCGCTGAATCCGAAATACGTTGGTGTTCCGGAGCCGGCTGTACGGACAAAGGATGTTGTTCAGTCTGGCCGTCTGGTAGACTTTAAGAATCAGCCGATGCTGATCCGGGCTTTTTTGAAGGTTCATGAAAAGCATCCGGATTATGCACTCAAAATTTACGGACCGGATTCCAAGGACGGTACAAAGGAGATTCTGGAATCCATTATTCATGAAAATCATGCGGAGGATTTTGTAAAGCTGATGGGCGGCAGCAATACGCTGGAAAAGGATCTGGCAGACGCTGCGCTGTACGCTTTTTCCTCTGACTGGGAAGGACTGCCCAATGCGCTGATGGAAGCGATGGCACTGGGACTTCCGGTGGTTTCTACAGACTGTCCCTGCGGCGGTCCAAAAACCCTGATCGAAGATGGGGTAAATGGTCTGCTTGTACCGATCATGGATGAAAAGGCGATGACAGACGGCATCCTGCGCCTCATTGAGGACAGAGAGCTTGCAGAGCGGCTCGGCAGAGAGGCGCGCAAGATCAGTGAAAGAGCCAACGAGGATGCGGTATTTGAGCAGTGGCAGACGTATCTGCAGGAATGCTGCAAAAAGAACAGATAAGACTGCAGACAATGGAGGTAAGGACAATGTTTTCCTACGAAGATTATAAAGAAATTATCAGAATCATTCAGTCTACCGGTAATCAGGCAGGGTACGAAGAGGCACTTACGGCAGATAAATTTGTCATCATGCGCCATGATGTGGAGTACAGCGTGGATCGTGCCTATGCACTGGCAAAGGTGGAGAGCAGCATGGATTTTACGTCGACCTTCTTTTTCCAGTGGACGAACAATTCCTATAATATTTTATCCAGACGCAATCAGGATCTGATCAAGGACATGCATGAACGCGGCCATGTGATCGGACTGCACTATGCGTTAAACGGTCTGACCGACATGCAGGAGGTTCGCCATCAGATCAAAAAGGAAATGGATATCCTTTCTGAAATGTTCGGTTTTCCGATTACACAGTTTTCTGTACACCGTCCGTCTCCGGATGTGCTGCGCGAAAACATCAAGCTGCCGGGAATCCTGAATGCATACCAGGACGAGTTTTTCACCTTTGCAGAAAAAGTGACCGACCAGACGCCCCTGAAGGTAAAATATATGTCCGACGCCAACCATATCTGGCGCTACGGCTATCCTGATGAAGCCAATATCACCGGCTATGACAAGGTGCAGATTCTGACGCATCCCTTTGCATGGAGCAAGAAGGGCTACGATAACCGGGACAACTATGCGGTGCTGATCCAGGAAAAATATAACGAAATGATCGACAGCATCAACAACGAGTGCAAGGATTTCTGCGAATTTAAGGATGAATTTCTGGAGGCATCTCTGATTCCCGAAAGGAACAGGTAAAGCATTATGTGCGGAATCAGCGGATTTATCAGCAAAAGGCGGATTACGCTGGAGGATCTGACCGCGATGAACGATACGATGTACCACCGCGGGCCAAACGACTCTGGAGCGGAAATTTATGATGCGGCAGGCGGATATGCGGTTGGCTTTGCACAGCGTCGGCTTTCCATCATGGATCTTTCCCCACTGGGGCATCAGCCGATGCACGCGGCGGATAAACGGGTCAGCGTCGTTTTTAACGGAGAAATCTACAATTTCCAGGAGCTGAAAAAAGAGCTTTCCGGGTATCCGTTCCGCTCCCAGTGTGATACGGAGGTCATTCTGGCTGCCTATGAAAAATGGGGCATCGACTGCGTTTCCCGCTTTAACGGAATGTTTGCGATCGCCCTGTATGACCGGGATGCGCAGGAAGTATATCTTGTGCGGGACCGCATCGGCAAGAAGCCTCTCTATTACTGGGAGGACGGGGAAAATCTGGTCTTTGCCTCAGAGTTAAAGCCGATCCTGGCGTGCCCGGGCTTTGATCGGAAGCTGAATCCGGATATTTTACCGGTCTTTTTGTACCAGCAGTATATCCCGGAGCCGGATACGATATTTGAACAGGTAAAAAAGCTGTGCCCGGGAACCATTCTCCGTTTTCGCCTGCAGCCTGACAATGGGCAGAAGAAAAGAGAGTGCTTTTCCTATTGGAGTATCAAAGAAAGCTACCAAAAAGGAATCGCGGATCCGGTCACAGATTTTTCTCAGGCAAAGGCAGAGCTAAAGGCAATTTTACAGAAATCCGTGAAGAGCCGGATGGAGGCGGACGTCCCGCTGGGTACTTTTTTAAGCGGCGGCTACGATTCCTCCCTGATGACAGCCATGGCACAGGAGGCAAGCGAGGCTCCGGTCAAAACCTTTTCCATTGGCTTTGAAGAAAAGCAGTACGACGAATCCGGTTATGCATCGGCGGTGGCAAAGCATCTTGGCACGCAGCATACAGAAGAAATCATCAGTGAAAAACAGATGCTGGAGCTGGTGGAGAGCATTCCGCAGTATTTTGATGAACCCATGGCAGATTCTTCGGAAATCCCGACGATGCTCGTATCGGCGCTCGCCAGAAAACAGGTGACGGTCGCACTCTCCGGCGATGGCGGCGATGAATTTTTCTGCGGCTACCAGATGTACCAGAAACTCGGACAGGCGCAGAAGCTCGACGCAGCGGGCGCTTTGGTTTACGGTATTTCCCAGCTGCCCGGACTCAAACAGGCAAACCTGCTGGGACGTTTACCATTTTCCGTAAGGACAATTGCACAAAACCGGGATAAACGTTATAAAACGCAGTTATGTTCGGATAAATATTTAGCCTGTATGAAAAACCTGACTGGAACGGATCAGGTGCGCTTTGACCGTGAGCTGGATTATAAGGTGAAAAACTGGCAGATCCGCCGGATGCTTCTGGACATGGACACCTACCTGCCGGGGGATATTCTCTGCAAGGTGGATCGCGCTTCCATGAAATATTCGCTGGAAGCCAGATGCCCGATCCTGGATCAGAGGGTGATGGAATACTCCTTCCGGCTGCCCCATTCCTTTAAGGATCACAACGGCTGCCAGAAATATATTTTAAAAGAGATCGCTTACGACTATATTCCGCGGGAATTACTGGATCGTAAAAAGACAGGGTTTTCTGTCCCGCTGGACAAATGGCTGAGAGGACCACTCAAGAATAAGCTGACCGACTACGCGTCACCAGCTTTCCTGAAACAACAGGGGCTGTTTAACGCAGATGCAACCGCGAAGCTAATTACAGACTGGCTCGGCGCCGGGGACGGCGGAGCCTACACCGGAAGCAATTACTCCCGGATCATCTGGGCGTTCTTCATCTTCCAGCAATGGGCAGAACGCTATTTGTAGGTGTGAGTCTGCCGCCCGGCAGCAACAGCGCCGTCCCAGCCCGCCCGGCAGCAACAGTGCCGTCCGCAGGACGTTATGCGAAGCCAATGCCTGCAGTACGCGCTCTCGCTCAGTAAAAACGAAGCGGTGCATAATGCTGCAAAAGACGCAGCATAAACACCGTCGTTTTTAAATGGTCCTGCACGGCATATGGCTTTGCACTCCGCCCAACGGGCGTCACTGTACCTGCCGGGCTGAGATATTGACTGCCGAAAAGTAGGTCTATGCTATACCGGCGGGACAGAGCCAACCGGCATAGAGGAAAACATCCGAAATGCCGAGCATCCGCCCAACGGGCGATCGCGAGGCTTTCACAAACCAAACGGTTTGAAAGAAACTACGCATTTGCCAAAAGGAAGCTTTATCCCCGCTCCCCAAACGCGCCTTACGGCGCATTCGGGGAGCGGGGCATCACGCACGAGAACACACCTTTCTTCCGCAGAGTCCTGTCCATCCAGGCGCAATGCTGCGAAGCAGCGAGCGGTCTGCATCCCTTTGCAAAGATCGGCAGACCGTCTCAAAACGCCGGCGCTTAGGCTGCGTCTTTTGCAGCCTTATGCGACCGCTGCGTTTTGAACCGAGCGAAAGCGAGTCTGCCGACTGCAAAGGGATGCAGACCGCTCGATGACTCGCAGACATGCGCCGGATGGACAATGGACTGCGGAAGAAAGTCTTTAGGAGGAAATTATGGGCAGTGTTGCATTTTATATCGGCTCCCTGAAAAAAGGAGGCGCCGAGCGCGTTTTTGTCAACCTTGCGACCTACTTTCTGGAGCAGGGCTGCAATGTGACGATGGTAACGCAGTACAAAAAAGAAAATGAATACGAGCTGCCTGCAGGGATACGCCGCGTGATCTCCGACCTGACGCCGGAGGAAGAGGGCGGTCGGATCGCGAACCTGTTTCGACGCTACCGGAAGCTGCGCAGGATCTTCAGAGAAATCCATGCGGATGTCGTGCTGTCTACGATTGGAAAAAATAATTTTATGGCACTTTTGGCGAATGCTTTTTTGCCGACGAAGGTTGTGGTTTCCGTTGTGGCGGAGCCTACGGAGGAGTATCCGACGAAGGGGATGCGTCTGTTTGCAAAAACACTGTTTTACGCGGCAGACGGAATCGTGATGCAGACGGCGGATGCAGTGCGTTTTTTTCAACCGTCGCTGCAGAAAAAATGCGTGATTCTGAAAAATTCCCTGAATCCGGCATTTGTTCGGCCACGGTATGAGGACGACCGCCCTCAGGATATTGTTGCAGTCGGACGGATGGACGAAAATAAAAACCAGAGAATGGCAATCCGGGCATTTTGTAAAATTGCAGAGCGATTCCCGGACGCGCGCCTGATTCTGTACGGAGACGGACCGCTGCGCAGAGAGCTGACAGAAGAGGTCAGAAGCCTTGACATGTCAGAGCGGATTTTGCTGCCGGGCAGAATCACGGATGTCCCGGAAAAACTGGAAAAGGCTTATGCGTTTGTGCTGACCTCCTTTACGGAGGGAATGCCCAACACCCTGATCGAAGCGATGTCGCTGGGCACAGCCTGTATTTCGACGGACTGCCCCTGCGGCGGTCCAAAGGATCTGATCCGTGATGGAGAAAACGGATTTTTAGTACCCGTGGACGATTCGGATGCGCTGGCAGACAGACTGACAAGACTTTTGGAAAATCCTGATCTGATGCAGCAAATGGGAAAAAATGCAGCGAAGCTTCAGGCAGAATACCTTCCGGAAAAGGTCAACCAGGAGTGGGCAGACTACTTTCAGAAAGTCGCCGGAAAAAAGAAACTGGTATAATACATGGGGACATGCTATAATGTAATGAGCACAAAAGAAAAACAAGCGACGCCGAAGGCGGCATTTGTTTTTCTCGTGCCATTAGCGAACGAGCAGCCTGCGAAGCAGGCGGGGAAGCGCGCCAGCGCGGGCTCGAGAGTGAACGAGAGTACGAAAGAAAAACAAGCGACGCAGAAAGGAATCTGATCAGACAGATAGGGTTTATAAATGAGCAGAGAAGAAGTTTTTGAACGTTTAAACGAAGTATTCCGGGATGTATTTGACGAGGAAGACATTACGGTTGACGAAGGCACGACTGCAGAGGATATCGACGGCTGGGACTCCCTGGAGCATATCAACCTGATGGCGGCTGTAGAGAGCGAGTTTGGCATCAAGTTTTCCATGGGACAGATCGTAACGATGAAAAATGTAGGCGAAATGGCAGATATCATTCTGCAGAAGGTCTGAAACCGGGAGCTGGTGAAGGATGAGTATTACTTCCTTTTACTTCCTGTGTCTGTTTGCACTTGCACTGCTGTTGTATTATCTGGTTCCGAAAAAGGTGCAGTGGCCGCTTTTGCTGCTTCTGAGCATCGGATACTTTTTGACATCGGCAGAGGTGCGTGACAGCCATGCGTGGTATTTGATTCTGTACCCGATGGCAGCTGTAGGAGCTGTCTGGGGCGCAGCTATTTTGATAGACAGGACAAAAGAGCAGAAGAAAAAACTGGCTGCTCTTATTTGTGCTGTCCTTTTTTGTGTCGGTCTGTTGTGCACGCTGAAATTCTTCCATCTGGGGCTGCTGGCGCCCATGGGAATTTCGTTCTACACGCTGACCCTTCTGGGATATCTGTTCGATGTCTATTATGAAATCGGACCGGTACAGCGCAACTATGGAAAGCTGCTGCTGTTTTGCTGCTACTTCCCGACGATGATTTCCGGCCCGATCATGAAATACAGCGACATGGAAAAACAGATGTATACCGGACACAAGCTGGATTACCGGAATGTGACGTTCGGCATGCAGCGGATGATCCTGGGATTTTTCAAAAAACTGGTCATTTCCGAGCGGACGGCGATCCTGGCAAATGAAATTTTTAACAACTATGAAAAGTACAGCGGCGTTTCGATCTGGGTGGGTGCGGCAGCCTTTACGATGCAGCTTTACACCGATTTCGATGGTTGTATGGATATTGTGCTGGGTATCTCCGAGTGCTTCGGTATCCGGCTGCCGGAAAACTTTTCTGCGCCGTTTTTATCGAGAAGCATCGAGGAATACTGGAGAAGATGGCATATCAGCCTGGGCGACTGGCTGAAAAACTATCTGTTTTATCCGCTGCTTCGGACGAAGTTTTTCATGAATCTTCCCAAGAAGCTGAAAGGAAAACTCGGCAAAAAAGGCGCGAAGCAGGCGACGACGTTTCTCGCCATGCTGATTTTGTGGTTTACCATCGGATACTGGCACGGCGGCGCGTGGACGTTTATCATCGGCTGCGGTCTGCTGCACTGGTTTTATATCGTTTCCGGCAAGCTGATGGAGCCGCTGTTTGTAAAGTGGAGAGCCTTTTTTCATATCGAAAAGGATAAGAAAGGATTTATCCTGTTTCAGCGCGTGCGCACCTTTTTCCTTGTCATGATCGGACTTGTCTTTTTCAGAAGCGCGACGGTTCCGGATGCCCTTCGGGTGCTTGGACGGGGCGTATCGGGGGTTGGACTGCAGCTGTTTAGAGACGGCGTGTTGTCGGGCCTGGGACTGGATTGGACAGAGCTGATGATTCTGGCGGTTTCGATTCTGTTCTCTGCATGGGTTACGATCCATAACCAGAAAGAGGATATGCGCGTTACCCTGGAGAAAAAGCCGATCTGGCTGCGCTGGATCGCACTGTATGCGCTGCTGTTTTATGTGATTTTGCTGGGAAAATACGGACCGGGTTACAGCGCGTCCGAATTTATTTATCAGAATTTCAAGGTGTGATACGACTGACCGGACCGTCAGACGTGTCCGGCGGGACTGCATACGCAGCGCAGGCTCGTATGCAAAGTGGAGATTACAATGACAAAAAAACAGGCACTGAAAGCGGTTGTTTTTCTGGCCGTTTTCCTTTGGCTTCTGGTGACGGTGACCTACATCATCCGGACAAACGGGGATGTAAAGGACCGTTTTACCGGATTTTATGCGGAAAAAGAAAATACGATTGATGCGATCCTGGTGGGCTCGAGCCCGGTGTATCCTTATTACAGCGCGCCTGCGCTCTACGGGAAAAGCGGCATTGCAGCGTATCCGCTCTCGACAAATAACCAGCGCCCCAAAGCGATCAAATATTTGCTCAAAGAGGCGCAAAAAACCCAGGATCCGTCGCTGTTTATCATTGAGATGCGGATGTTTTCCATGCCGGACGAGGAATGGGAGGATACGATGATATTCACGCGCGGGGTGACAGATAACCTGAAATATTCAAAAAACCGTGTGGATGCAATCAATACGCTCGTCAGCGACAGGAGCGAACGCTACACCTACTATTTTGATATTTTCAAATATCATTCCAACTGGAAAACGTTTTTTTTGCCGGATCAGCTGGCGTGCTGGCGCTATGAAAAGAAAAATCTGTTAAAGGGTCTGGAAATCAAAACGGGAGTGGGCCCGGTGGACTGGACGGATTATTCTGATGTGACAGAAAAAATGGAGCCTGCCAAAGAGCAGTTAGTGGTTTTGGATGATCTGCTTTCCTATATCGATTCGACCGGCAAGGACGCGCTGTTTATCCTGTCGCCGTATGGGATGGAAAAAGAGGCGCGGATGAAGTTCAACGACCTGACAGAACGGATTGAAGCCGCTGGCTATCCGGTATTGGATTTCAATCAGCATATTGATGAGATTGGGCTGGATTTTTCGACGGATTTTTATGATTACGGCGGACATGTAAACGCCCTCGGCGAAGGAAAGTGCACGGAGTTTTTGCGACAGTATCTGGACAGTCATTACGAGCTGCCGGACAGACGCAGCGTGCAGGGATACGAAAGCTGGGACAGCGCCTGGAAGCTGTATCAGCAGAAGCAGAGCGAGGCAGAGGCAAGCTGCCGAAAGGATATCGAAGAAGAAAACTGGGCACCGGAGGTCGCAGACTGAAAGAAAGGAGGCTGTCCCGATGTGCGGAATTGCAGGATTTTGCAACCGTCAGAAAACCTGGCGGGAGGATATGGAACGGATGAAAGAGCAGCTGATAAGCCGCGGACCTGATGCAGAGGGCAGCTGGTGTAACGACAGTCAGGACGTGACGTTGGGACATCGGAGACTTTCCATTCTGGATCTGTCGCCGGGCGGTGCACAGCCCATGGTTTCCCATAGCGGACGGTTTGTGATTTCCTACAATGGCGAAATCTATAACTGCCGGGAGGTAGAAAAAAAGCTGCGCAGGGAAGGACTTTTGGGAGCGCTGCATGGAAGCTCGGATACGGAGATTTTACTCGAAGCTCTGGAAGCCTATGGCGTAAAAGAGGGGATCTGTCTGTGCAAGGGTATGTTTGCCATCGCACTTTATGACAGGAAAGAAGAACAGCTCTGGCTGTTGCGGGACAGAGTTGGGGAAAAACCGCTGTATTATGGGCTGGTGAACGGGAGCTTTGTGTTTGCCTCCGAGCTGACGGCCATCGCAGCGCTGCCTGATTTCTGCGGGAAAATAAATAAAGACGTGCTGGATTTGTATTTGATCCACGGATATATTCCGGCACCGTATTCGATTTATGAGGGTATTTATAAGCTAGAGCCGGGAAAAATCCTGCGTCTGGAAAAGCCCTATCGGGACTGGAGGATCGAAACCTACTGGTCAATGGCAGAAACTGCAAAAAAAGGACAGGAGCAGCCCTTTACCGGAAGCAGGCAGGAAGCATCGGAAGAGCTGGAACGGCTTTTAACGGAGAGCATCCGCGGTCAGATGATGGCAGACGTGCCGCTGGGAGCATTTTTGTCAGCAGGAATCGACAGCTCTACTGTCGTTTCCCTGATGCAGTCGATTTCTGACCGGAAGGTTAAAACCTTCACAATTGGGATGGAGGATGCCGCCTACAATGAAGCGGAGGCTGCTGCTGCCATCGCTGCGCATCTGGGGACAGAGCATACGCAGCTGACTATTACGGAGCAGGATGCAAAAGCAGTTCTGCCCAAATTGAGCCACATGTTTGGGGAACCCTTTGCAGATTCCTCCCAGATCCCGACCTATCTGGTCAGCAAGCTGACGCGGGAGCATGTGACGGTTTCCTTGAGCGGCGATGGCGGGGATGAGCTGTTTTGCGGATACGGAACCTATCAGTCGATCACGAACGCGTGGAATAAAATCCGGAAAATTCCGCAGCCTGTGCGCAGTGCGGCAGGATATTTTCTGACGGACGGACCATTTTCCAAAAAGGAAACGAACCAGATCCGGGGCATGTTATTATCGGCGCATAATGCAGAAGAGCTGTATGCGCGCTCTGATCTTTCCGAGCCGTTTCTTGGAAAGATTGCAAAAGAAAGAGGAAGCGCGAGGAGCATTTTTGAAACCTACGAAAGCGGATACCTGGCGGATGTGCAGCACAATCTGATGCTGATGGATCTGCTGATGTACCATCCGGATGATATTCTGGTAAAGGTGGATCGGACGGCAATGGCAGTCTCACTGGAAAGCCGTGTGCCGATGCTGGACAAGGACGTTGTGGAGTTTGCATGGAGTTTGCCGGTGTGGATGAAATGGGAAAACGGCAGAGGCAAGCTTGTATTGCGGGACGTTTTGTACCGCCATGTGCCCAGGGAGCTGATGGAACGTCCGAAAAAGGGGTTTTCGATCCCGATCCAGAAATGGTTAAAGGAGCCGGAGCTCTACGCCTGGGCAGAGAGTCTGTTAAAGGAGGATAAAATCCGTCGGGAAGGTTATTTTGACCCGGAAATGGTGACGCGGCTGTGGAAGGATTTTACACAGCGTGGAATCTGGCGTAAGCAGATCTGGCACATTCTGCGGTTTGAGGACTGGCTGGAGCAGGAATATAGGAAACCGTAAGGCAGGGAACTGAGAAACAGCGCTGCTGCGATTAAAAGGGACAGCAACCGTCGGAGCAGAGACATTTTTGGAGCAAGGAGAAGGAAGGAGGAACAAGAACCCATGCGCAAATTGGAACAGTATCAGCCGGAAAAGCAAAAGAAAGGCGAGCAGACCGGGCTGATTTCGGTCATTGTGACGGTTTACAATATCCGGGAATATCTGCCCAAAGCGGTGGATTCGATTCTTTCTTCGACCTATCAAAATCTCGAAGTCCTTTTGATAGATGACGGTTCAACGGATGGAAGTGAACGCATCTGCGATGAATATGCAAAAAAGGATGGGCGGGTGCGGGTTGTCCATCAAAGAAATGGTGGAGCCTACAGCGCGCGCAACACCGGACTTTTGGAGGCAAAAGGCGATTACCTGACCTTTGTGGACGGCGACGACTGGATTGAGCCGCAGATGTATGAGACACTGCTGGCGGCGATGATGGAGCAGGACGCCGATCTTGCGGTCTGCCGGTATCGGAAAATTTACGAAAACCGAAGGGTGGATTTGTCCTCGCCGATGGCAGCGGTGTTTGAAGGGCAGGAGCTTTTGGAAAAATATCTGGAAGAGGACGAAGCGTGGCTGATTCAGACGGCGGTCTGGAACAAGCTTTGGAAACGTTCGTTGAGCGACGGACTGAGATTCCCCAAAAGCCTGTATGAGGATATGTATTTTACCATCCGACTGTTGGCAAAATCGAAGCGCAGCGTGTATCTGGACTGGGCAATGTACAATTATGTGTGCAGTCGGACGACGAGCACCACGAATATCGGCCTGAACGAGAAGACCTTCAATGATCTGATTCCGAATTTTTATGAGCGCAGTGCGTTTTTACGGGAGATCGGTAGGGAGGATCTGGCACTTTTGCAGGATTATTTTTTATATAAAAGACTGCTGTTATTCTATACGGCGGTCTGCAGAAGCCAGGATCCAAAGAAAAAAGAACATAAGGCATTTTTGCAGCAGAAAATAGAAGCAGGAAAAGACTGCTATGCAGCAGTCTATGGGATTCCCCAGGCGAGCAGTCAGGAATACCGGAAAATGAAGCTGTTTTTGAAGTCACCGATATTGTACCGGGCAGCGATGAGACTGAATGATTCTTTCCTGATTCCGATCAAGGTTGCGATGGCGAATCGGAGACAGAGGTAGAAAATTTTATTCAAAGGAACAGAAACTATGGTAGGAGTGCAGCTTTCGGGTGGCCTGGGCAATCAGATGTTTGAGTATGCCCTGTATTTAAAATTGAAATCAATGGGAAAAGACGTCAGAATCGACGACGTAACCTGTTATGGAGCACAGGAAAAGCAGCGGGTCAATCAGCTTTCTGTATTCGGTGTTTCCTATGAGCGCATGACGAAACAGGAGTATGAGCAGATCACCGATTCCAGTATGAGTCCCCTCCATCGTGCCAGGCGGCTGCTGTGCGGCAGGAAGGATTTGTCCTACCGGGAAGCGTCGTGCAATTACGATCCGGAGATACTGCGGCGCGAGCCAGCCCTGCTGTTGGGATATTTTCAGACGGAACGGTATTTTGCCGATATCAAAGATCAGGTGCGGGAAGCATTCACATTCCGAAATCTTACTCTGACAAAAGAATCGGCAGCAATGGAGCAGCAGATGAAGGAATGTGAGTCAGTGAGTGTCCACATCCGACGGGGCGATTACCTCACACCTGCCAATCAGGCGCTGTTTGGCGGAATCTGCGATCTGGATTACTACCGTCGCGCGGTCGCAGAGATCCGAAAAAGAAAGCCGGATGTGAAATTTTTCCTGTTTTCCAATGATATGGAGTGGACGAAGGAGCATTTTTGCGGTTCGGAATTTGTCCCGGTGGAGGGAAACAGCGAGCAGGCGGGAGAGCAGGATTTGTACCTGATGAGCTGCTGTAAAAACCACATTCTGGCGAACAGCTCCTTTTCCTGGTGGGGCGCGTGGCTGGATAATGGCAAGGACAAGCTCGTGATTGCGCCGGAAAAATGGATGAACGGGCGCGACTGCTGCGATATTTATACGGATGAAATGATTCGGGTGTAATATCCGGGATTTTTGCAGTAAATCAGCGATGATTTTGAGCGATAGGTTGTCTGATGGCATCGTTTGGAAAATAGAGAGGAATGTTATGATAGGAACGCAGATCCTGCAGGGGCAGGGGCTTGGCAACCGGCTGTTTTGTTATGTGACAGCCCGCAGTATTGCGGAACAGAAAAAAACTTCATTCGGCGTACCCGGAAAGGAAATCCTGTTAAACGGTCTGACCGGAAACAATTCCGAGCCCTTTCTGGATCTCTGGATGGGAGAAGAAGCAAAACCGGAAGATTTTACACGCGTTTATGAGGAAAAAGAAGAACGGATCTACACGGGCGCCTGCCGGCATGATCTGGAGCACGGCTGCTATGTGGCGGGAGAAGACCGGGGCGTTTTCGATGTAGAAGACGGCACGCTCCTGATGGGAAATCTGCAGGCAGAAAGCTATTTTGCAACGAACCGGGAGCAGTTAAAGGAATGGCTGAAGGTAAAGCCGGAGTTTGATTCCTACGAATATACGAGGGATAACCTGTGCGTGCTGAACCTGCGCGGCGGGGAATATGCGTCCGAACCGGCATTGTTTTTACGGAAAAAATACTGGACGGATGGGATGGCACAGATGAAAAAAATCCGCAGTGACATGGAATTTATGATCGTGACGGACGATGTGACGATGGCACATAAGCTTTTACCAGGTATTCCGGCATATCATTTTCCGGTGCACGGGGATTATGTGACAGTCAAAAACGCGCGTTACCTGATTATTTCCAACTCTTCCTTTGCCTGCTTCCCGGCGTTTACGTCGGAGACGGTGCAGAAGGTGATTGCGCCGAAATACTGGGCGCGTCACAATGTTTCGAATGGTTACTGGGCTTCGGAGCAGAATATTTATACAGGATTTGAGTATCTTGGCAGGGACGGAAAGCTCTACGATGCGCAGGCGTGCCGGGAGGAGCTGGAAACCTACCGCGGGCAGAGCGAATTTTTTGCAAAACATCATGAAAAGCCGGACGGCATGGCGTATCGTCTGGGAGAAATCCAGGCAAAAGCAGCCTATACGGCATATTTTGGCGGGCGCGCGGTCAGAAGCCTGAAAAGACGGTTGACCGGTCAGCAGAAGTGAGAAAAGGAGAGCTTGGCGTGCAGATTTTGAAGCAATGGAAAACAGAGCCTGAGAAATGGCTTTTTCGAATACTACTGGTTGTTTTTATCGCGAGCATGGTGCCGGTTTTATACCTGTCCCGCTATGGGTTCCCGAACTGCGATGATTTCACTTATGGTCTTGAGACGCATAGGGTATGGAATGCAACCCATTCCTTTGGGGAAGTGCTTAAAACAGCGCTTGCCGTGACAAAGGAAACCTGGCAGCTGTGGCAGGGAACCTGGTTCTCCATTTTCCTCATGACCCTGACGCCCGGAGTTTTCGGGGAAAAATGGTATTTCCTGACGACTCTTCTTATGGCAGGAATGCTCGGCGGCAGTATCTGTGTGCTGATGCATACGGTGCTTTGCCGGTACATTAGCCGGGCAAAAGAAAACCGTTATCTGCGTGGAATCTGTACGCTGACTGTTTTATTCCTGACCTTTCAGACCTTCGTTTCGCCGGTGCTTGCGCTGTATTGGTATAACGGCTCGCTGCATTATGTATTCATGGAGGCTGTTCTGTTCTTTGCAGTGTCTGCGCTGCTTTGCCTGGAAACATCGGAACAGAAATCAAAGAAAATCCTCTGGATGATCCTTTCTGCCGTTCTGTGCGCACTGTTAGGCGGGGCAAACCTGTTGACCGGCTTACAGTCGGTGATCCTGATCGTACTGCTGACGGCATGGGAGTTTTTCCGGAAAAAGAAAAACCGTTTCTGGTTTTTGTTTCCGCTTGTCTGCAGTCTGGTCGGTTTTGCGTTTAACGTGCTGGCACCAGGCAATTTGATTCGGGAAGATACGGCGGAGAGTATGGGAGCGGTAAAAGCGATTGTCATGTCATTTTACTGGGGAATTGTGTATGTGACGGAATGGTTGACACCGATGGTGCTGGTTGGCTTTGCAATGCTGATTCCTGCGATTTACCGGCTGGCAAAGCAGGCAGAAGGAAAGTTTTTTAAACCCTTGTATGCAGTCTTTTTAAGCTTTTGCGTTTTCTGCGCGATGTTCACGCCGACGTTGTATGCGACGTCCAGCGAGGGACCCGATCGCTGCAAAAATGTGATGCGCGTGGTGCTGTATTTGCTGGTGTTCTTTAATTTGCTCAATGGATGTGGTTGGGCATGGCAGCTAAAGCAGCTAGGACAGCGAAAGCAGTCCGAGCAGCTTCCGCAGTCCCGACCGGGATTTTTTTACAGGCTGCTGGAGCTTCTGGAAGAAACAAAGAGCGCGTTTTATGCCGTGACGTTGATTGCGATGGGTGTGATTTTCCTCTTTGCGGCGGATAAAAATACGTATACGTCCGTTTCTGCCGTGCGTTCTATTTTAAATGGTGAGGCGGCGGAGTATGCAGCGGAAAACAATGCGCGCCTGGAATTGTATACAAATGGGGAACCGGAAATCACGATCACACCGCTTTCCGTGGAACCGTATTTATTGTATATCGACGATGTGACTAATGAGGGCGACCGGGGCTACTGGCTGAATCTGGCGCTGATGGATTATTACGGAAAAGACAGAATTACCGTGTCTGAACCGGAAGAATAAAGGAGAGATAGTTATGGTATACGATTGTTTTCAGTTTTTTAACGAGCTCGATATTTTAAAGCTGCGTATGCATGTTTTAAACGATGTTGTGGACAAATTTGTCATCAGCGAGGCAACTGTAACCTTTTCGGGCGAGAAAAAGCCGTTATATTTCCAGGAAAACCGGGAAATGTTTCAGGAGTTTGAAGACAAAATCATTCACAAGGTTGTGGATGATACGCCGATGGATACGAGTGCTTTTATGCGTGACAGTCACCAGAAGTGTGCAGTAGCGCGCGGTTTGGAGGGTGCAAAGGACGATGATATTGTCATTTTCTCTGACGTCGATGAAATCCCGAATCCGGAAGCCGTAAAAAAGGTTCTGGCAGATTTTGACGGCAGCAAAATCTATGCGCTGGCGCAGCGGAATTTTTACTGTTATCTGAATATGGAAGAAACCTCCGGAAGCCTGCTGTCCATTACGGGTGAGTTTGAGGGCTTTACCGGAAAAGACAGAAGATGGCTTGGAACAAAGATCTGTAATTATGGAATGTTAAAGCGGTTCACGACGGAGCAGCTGCGGGACAGCAAGCAAAAGGAGCTGATGGTGCGCGTTGCGGACGGCGGCTGGCATTTTTCCTATATGGGCGGCGGCAAGGACGAGTCTGTGGAGGATCGTGTAAAATACAAGATCAAGAGCGCGGCACATCAGGAGTATAATAATCGGGCAACGCTGTCGAAGGTGAAGAAGAAGATCCGGAATCATGAGGATATTCTGGGGCGGAGTACGGATTTTCAGATTGTGCCGGTGGATGAGAGTTATCCGGTGTATTTGAGGGAGCATCTGGAGGAGTACCAGTATTTGATGTATCCGGAGAAGAAGTCCTTTTTTGACCGCATCCTGGGTCGTTGAGGGAGGGCTCTTGTCCGCCCGCATGCAGTTTTGCGGGCGGTTCCCTGGTCTGCGTGCTGTGTCCGGCATTTGGTCTGGTGCAGCAGCGGACTCGCTTTCGCTCGGTTCAAAACGCAGCGGGTGCGTAGGGCTGCAAAGTACGCAGCCCAAGCACCGGCGTTTTGAGACGGTCCGCTTGTCTGCATCCAGACCAAGTGTCGGTCGCAGCACGCAGTCTCCGGGAACGTCCGCAAAACTGCTGCATGGGCGGACAAGAGGCGCTGTGTCGGGCGGATGGAAGGTCAAGGTCAAGGGCGTTAAGGTCAAGATCAAGGTCAAGGGCTGAATTTGTGGGATTGCGTGGAGGACGGCAAAGCGCTTCTGTGGAGCAGTTGTCTGTGCGTGGAGGACGGCAAAGCGCTTCTGTGGAGCAGTTGTCTGTGCGTGGAGGAGGGCAAGGCGTTTCTGTGGAGCTGTTGCCTGTGCGTGAAGGGCGTTTGGATAGAGCAGTTAGGAGTTTTGGATGGTGAAGGTTTCGATTTGTGTGCCGGCGTATAAGAATCCGGTTGGTGTAGAGCGGCTTTTGGAGTCGATAAAGGTGCAGTCTTTTACGGATTACGAGGTGGTTGTGACGGATGATTCTCCGGACGGGTCTGTGGAGGAGGTTGTACGTAGGGCTGATGTTCCGGGGATGGTTTATGTTCGGAATGCGGCAAGAAAGGGCGCGACGGGGAACTGGAATGAGGCGGTGCGGCATGCTTCGGGTGAGTATATCAAGATCATGCACCACGATGACTGGTTCACGGATCGGGATTGTCTGGCGCGGTTTGTAGAGATGCTGGAGGAGCATCCGGAGGCGGATCTTGCGTTTTGCGGGAGTCGGCAGGTGATGTTGGATGGTGTCGGAAACCGGACGGGAGAGGAGTTTGACCGGGCGATCAGCGATGAGCATTTGAAGATGATCTCGGAGGATTGGCGGGATCTTTATATCGGGGATTATATTGGGGCGCCGAGTGCGACGATTTACCGGAAGGGCGCGCCGGAGTATGAGGAGAAGCTGACGTGGATTGTGGATGTGGAATTTTATATGCGTCTGCTTCAGAGGAATCCGAGGTTTGTGGTGAGTAAGGAGCCGCTTGTCAGTATCGGGGTCAGCGAGAATCAGCTGACGGAGAGCTGTCGGACGGACGGAAAGTTAAATATTTTCGAGTATGGATTTGTGATGCAGGAGTTTTCCCTGCTTTCAGAAGAAAAATATCGGCAGAAGTTTATTCAGATCGCGTTGAAATATAAGATGCCGTTTGCATCGCTTGCGCCTTACGGGATTCCGAAGAAGGAGTATGAGAAGGCGGCTGCGAAGAAGCGGCGGGAAGATTTTGTCTTTTATGTCGGCGTTGCAAAGCGCAAGGTTCGGAAAGCGTTTGGGAAAAAGCGGTTCGCATGAAAATTGGAGGTCAGGATGGTTCAGATTTTACAAAAGCTGCTTCATATTTTGAATAAAGATCAGAAGCGGAAGGTTGCGGGACTCGGCGTGATGATTTTTATCGGTGCGCTGATGGAAATGATCGGCGTCGGTCTGATCATGCCGGTGGTTGAGGGCGTAATGGCGCCGGATCAGCTGCTGAATAAGTGGTATATTCAGATTTTGGAACGGTTTATTCATTTTGATACGCCGAATCAGTGGCTGCTGTTTTTGATCGGTGTGATCATTGCAGTTTATTTTATCAAAAACGGTTATCTGCTTTTACAGACATATGTGCAGTCCCGTTTTGTCAACACAAATCAGTCCAATACGATCAGCTACATGCTGGAGGAATATCTGAACCGTCCCTATGAATTCTATTTAAACGCGGACATTCCTACGATCTTTCGTACGATTGACGGTGATGTGCCGAAGGTATTTACAACTCTGATGGAATATATCCAGCTGGCGACGGAGCTGATGGTTTCGGCGGTTCTGTGCGTGACGCTGCTTGTAACAAACCCGACGATGACGATTTTTATTGTTGTGGTCATGGGCGGAACGACGGTTGTAATCCTGAAAATTTTAAAGCCTACCTTAAACCGGCTGGGGCGGACCTCCCAGCGGTTGCAGAGTCAGATGGGAAAATGGCGTCTGCAGTCTATTTACGGAATCAAGGATGTAAAGATTTTAAATAAAGAGCATTATTTTGCATCCAGCTTTGGAAAATATTCTCAGGAGAACGCGAAGCTGACGACAGAATATGCGGTACTTAACAACATGCCGCGTCTGCTGTTGGAGACGCTGAGCATCTGCGGTATTTTGGGATATCTTGCAATCTGTATTTTAAACAGCGCGGACATGACGGAGCTTGTGCCGCAGATTTCCGCATTTGCAGTAGCGGCGATGCGTTTGATGCCGTCGGTAAACCGGATCAACACGCATATGAGCAATATTGCGTTCTATGAGCCAAGCGTGAATTATGTTTATGAAAATGTAGACTTCACATCCTATCGTCTGCATGGAAAATATGAAAAAGACTATGATCCCCATACGCCTCCGATGGAGCTGAAAAAAGAGATTCGCATGGAGGACGTCAGCTATACTTATCCCGAAAGTGACAAGGTGATTCTGGATCATGCTCAGATGCTTGTACCCGTTGGAAAATCGGTGGGTGTGATGGGACCCTCCGGTGCGGGAAAGAGTACCGCAATCGATATTTTAATGGGACTTTTGCAGGTACAGGGCGGCGAGATTTTATGCGATGGAAGAAATATTTTTGAAAATTATCCATCCTGGCTGTCCCATATCGGTTACATTCCGCAGACCATTTATCTGACGGATGATTCGATCCGCGAAAATATAGCGTTCGGTGTGGCAAAAGAGGATATCGATGATGAGCGCGTATGGCATGTGCTGGAAGAAGCCCAGTTGAAGGATTTTGTAAAGGAGCTGCCGGGTATGCTGGATATGGAGATCGGGGAGCGGGGTGTGCGTCTCTCCGGCGGTCAGAGACAGCGTCTTGGTATTGCGAGGGCGCTGTATCATAATCCGGAGATTCTGGTATTTGATGAGGCAACGAGTGCGCTGGATACCGATACGGAAACGGCGATTATGGAGGCAATTGAGAGCTTTCATGGAAAGAAGACGCTGGTGATCATTGCGCACAGGCTGCGGACGATCGCGGGGTGCGATATTATTTACAAGGTGGATAACGGAAAGATCGTGGAGACGACGCTGGCGGCAGAGGAACACTAGGACGGGCGGACGGTCAGCCGCCGTGCTGTTTTGCACCTGACGCTGTCGTTCCCGTCCGCCATGCAGACTCGCTTTCGCTCAGGAGAAAAGCGCAGCGGATGCATAAGGATGCAAAAGACGCATCCTAAGCACCGACGCTTTTCTATGGTCTGCATACGGCGGATCGGGAACGGCAGCGCCGGCGCAAAAAGCGCGCGGCGGCTGACCTGGCTGTGTAAGGCGGAAGGGAAAAGGTCAAGGTCAAGGGCTGAGTTTGCTGCTGAAACATAGCTGGCAGGAGGACGGCAAGGCGCTCCTTTGGAGCTGTTGCCTGTGTGCAAGCAGCCCATGAACACGGGCTGTTCATGGACGTGAGAAAGTGATTCAGGAGTGCGCTGTCTGGCGGTTGAGATTTGATTATGGAGGTGCGGTGTGGCAGAACTCTTAATCTTATGGGGATATATTGGGATAGTGAATAGTTGCATCGGAGCTGGTGTTTTAAAAGGCATTGGTTTGTTGACAGGCAGGAAGAAGATTGTCTATGGTCTGGCAGGTACTGAGCTTGCCGGGATCGTGGCGATCACTGTTTATGCCCAGACGGTCAGCATTTTCGGTAAGGTTTTTATGGCTGCTCATTTGATTTTGCTGGCGGCGGCAGCAGCATGTGCATACTGGTGCAGGAAAGAGCTTCTGGTGATTTGGAGCCGGGTGAAGAAGATATGTCTTTCCTGGGAAGGTGTTCTTTATCTGATTTTTGCAGTGATGACAGCTTATTTTGCATCCAGAGGGCTGCAGCATACGGATACCGGAATTTATCATGCTCAGGCGATTCGGTGGTATGAGGAGTATGGGCTTGTAAAAGGGCTTGGCAATCTGCAGCAGCATTTTGCTTATAACAGTGCATATCTTGCGTATGCGGCTGCCTTTTCTATGAAATGGCTGGTAGGGCAGTCGTTGCATGGAACCAATGGCTTTTTGCAGGCATTTCTGTGTATCTGGGCGCTGTACGGTCTGAAGAATTTTGCCCGGCATAAAAGTCATCTGGCGGATGGATGCAGAGTTGGAATTTTATTGTATGCAATTGTTGTGTCAGAGCGGATTATGTCTCCGGCAACGGATTTCGGGACGATGTATCTGGTATTTTTTATTGTAACGCTGTGGACGTCGATTGCCTGTGAAAAAGAGGGTAAAGTCGGGGAAAAAACAGATCTGTATGCACTGCTTTGTGTTGCGGTTGTCTGTGTGACAACTTTTAAGCTCTCAGCTGGAATGCTCGTCATTCTTGCACTGTATCCGGCGGTTTGTCTGATTCGGTCAAAAGAATGGAAAAAGATCGGAATCTATCTGCTTTGTGGCTGTGTTGTGCTTGCGCCGTGGCTGGTGCGGAATGTGCTGATTTCCGGATGGCTGATTTATCCGTTTGCAGCAATTGATCTGTTTTCCGTAGACTGGAAAATTCCTGCTTCTTATCTTCAGAATGATTCGGATCAGATCAAGGTTTGGGGACGTTGTCTGTATGATGTGACGAAAATCAATGATCCTGTGAGCGCATGGTTTCCCGTCTGGTGGGGAGAAAAGGATCGTTATGAGATGATGCTTTTGATTGCCAATATGGTTGCCGGGATTTCAGCAGTGTTGTCGGTTGTGTGGAAACGAATCCGGAAAGAAAAGTTATGCTGGGATCGTGTCGTTGTGTATGCAGCGGTTTTAGGCGGCATTGCAGGCTGGTTTTTCCTCGCTCCGTTTATCCGGTACGGGCTTGCGTTTCTGTTGATTTTTCCGTTAATGGCATTTGGCGAATGGCTGCGTCCGATGCAGATGGGGCCGGTGCGGATTGCGTCAGGTTTTCTTTGCGCAGCGATCTTTTTCAGTTTGAGTATGTACTGGGATTATTATGTGTTGTTTGATCTGGTTTGGGGAAAGCAGCATCTGACAGACCCGGCTTGGGTTGTACAGCAGGATTATGACAGCGTAGAGGTGGAGTCGTTTGAAATGGAAGGCGGTCTGATAGTTTATTATCCGGCAGGCGGGCAGGAGAATATCAGTTATGACGCTTTTCCGGCGACGGCATATCGGGTAATGGCTGAGAGGACGAAGTTACGGGGAAGCGATATCCGGGACGGGTTTATGCCAAAGTGACGGTCCGGACGGTCAGCCGCTGTGCTGTTTTGCACCGGGCGCTGTCGTTCCCGTCCGCCATGCAGACGCGCTTTCGCTCAGAAGAAAAGCGCAGCGGGTACATAAGGAAGCAAAAGACGCTTCCTAAGTACCGGCGCTTTTCTATGGTCTGCATACGGCGGATCGGGAACGGCAGCGCCGGCGCAAAAAGCGCGCGGCGGCTGACCTGGCTGTGTAAGGCGGAAGGGAAAAGGTCAAGGTCAAGGGCTGAGTTTGCTGGGTGGCGTGTAGGACGGCAAGGCGCTCCTCTCATGCGGACGGCAAGGCGCTCCTTGTGTAGGACGGCAAGGCGCTCCTGCGGAGCTGTTGCCTGGATGTAGGGGCGTGAGAAAGTGAATCAAGAGTGCGCAGTCGCAGTTTCCGAAGGGAACTGTGACCTGCTTGCATTGGTATGACGGATGCAGTATGATAGTAGAAAATGAGCAGTCTGTGCGGCAGTTGGAGCGCAGGCAGCGGTTTGAGATGAAATGAGGATTTATTATGGAGTGGAAAGACGGCAGGCTGCAGCTTCCGAATGTGACGCTGATGGCGATGACGAGTGTCAATGTGCGGCAGACGATCAAGGCGATGCAGTACAGCATGCGTCAGATTGATTTTGGAGATTGTGTGTTGATCACGCATCGGAAGCCTTTCTTTTTGCCGAAGGGTATTCGGTATGCACATACCTCGAAGCTGACGAATATTGACTGTTTTAATTATAAGATGCTTTATGAGCTGGGAGATTATATCCATACGGATTTTGTTATGGTGGTGCATGCGGATGGGTTTATCGTGCATCCGGAGATGTGGCGGGATGAGTTCCTGGATTATGATTATATCGGTTCTCCGTGGCCGATTCCGAAGGATGATATCACATACCGGGACATCAATGGGAATCTGTGTCGGGTTGGCAACAGCGTGGGAATCCGCAGCCGGAGGCTTGTGAATTTCCCGAAGGAGGCAAATCTGCCCTTTGAGCCGGATCACGGTTCCCTGAATGAGGATGGTTTTTTGTGCGTAAAGAATCATCATCTGATCGAGGCAGCAGGGATGAAGATTGCACCGTTGGAGGTTGCAAAATATTTTGCGCATGAGACGATGATTCCGGAGATTGAGGGGATCACACCGTTTGCGTTCCACAAATGGGCGGGGACGAATGCGCAGTATCCGAGGTTTTAGAGCGGACAGCCGTTTGACGGTCTGATGGGGCCGGTATCCAGAAGGAGCGGTCAGAGAGGGTTGTCCACAGGAAAGGAACAGCATGGCAGAGCAGATTGCACATACGAAAAATGGAAAAATAGAACAGTTCGGCAGGATCTGCTTTTATGCAGGGCTTCTTTTGGAGCTTCTGATTGTCATCCTGGACAAGAGTTCGTGGATCAATCCGTTGGAAGGACAAATGTTCCGGGTCAGCTTTCTGCTGTTTGCCTGCAAGCTCTGTGTGACGAAGTATTCCAAAAAAGAATGGCTTGCTGTGCTGGCGGCAGGAGTCATTGCGGGGCTGTGTTATCTTGGCTCGGATCGGGATGAAGCGGTTCGAGCGGTTGTGTTTGTTGCGTCGATGAAAGGGATTGACCACAAAAAGGCACTGCGGGTTGTTTTTTATGTGACGCTTACCGGAATGGCAGTGCTGGCGATGCTTTCGCTGGCGGGCGTTTTGGGCGAGGTTTGGGACGCTGGCGCTGGCTATGGAATCAAAGAAGGCAGCAGGCGGCTTTGTCTTGGCGTCGGCAACAGCAATGCGCTTGCGATTATGATCTGGGCGTTGATGACGCTCGGCATTTATCTGTTCCATGAAAAAATGAAGCCGGTGCACTGGATGCTTCTCGGCGTATTGACAGTTGGCGTTTACGCTGCGACGATGACGCGGACGACGTTTCTTGTCATGGCGGCAACGCTGGTGCTGGCGTTTGTGATGGACAAGTCCTCAAAAATCCGCGAAGGCAGCGTTGTCTATATCGGCGGAATGGCAGCGGTTGCGGCAGGCTTTGTCTTTTCTTTATACGCAGCGCATATTTCCAACTGGTATGAACTAATGCCGGACTGGGTGGTCAAGATTGACAGGATCCTGACTGGGCGTATTTCCAGTATTTATGCCTTTGAAAACGGCGGCGGCGTGCTCAGAAACTGGAAGCTGTTCGGCGATCCGAACTATGTGGAATATTTCGATATGGGTTATGTGCGCCTGTTTTTCTGGTATGGAATCATTCCGGGTGCATGCTGTATGGTGCTGCTGTTTCTCCTGATGCGTGTCTGCAGAACAATAAAGGATACCCAGGGCTTTGTCCTTGTGCTGTCCTTTGCGCTGTTTACGGTAGTCGAGGCGCATGCGGTATCGGTCTATCTGGCGCGCAATTATGTCCTGTTTTTGCTGGGAGCGTACTGGACGGCAATGCTTCCGCTGGGTGGGAAAGCAATCTGGTGGTGGCAGCTGCCGGGGGCTTTTTGGAAGCACGGTTCCAAAGCAGCGGATGGCAGCTTTGGGAGGAAAGCGACGGTTGGCAATTGCTCTGAAGTACAGGAGAAGGCTGCAACCATAAAGGAGGCTGCGAGATGACAGAAAGAGCAGCCGGACGAAAAAATACAACGCAGTTTGTTTTTGCAGAGAACAGTCTGGATATTCTCCGCCTGTTTGCGGCGCTGCAGATTGCGATCACGCATTATCTGAATCTGACAATGCTCACATATGGAAAAGACGGACCGGGGGATGGACTGCTGCTTGGCTTTAAAAGAGCGCTGACACTGTTCCCCGGCCTGATTATTCTCTTTAGCATCAGCGGATTTCTGATGGGAGAGACACTGATGCGGACACAAAACCGAAAAATATTTGCCCAAAAACGGATTCTGCGGTTGTATCCGGCGCTATGGGTCAACATTGTGCTGACGATGGGGATGCTCTCTTTGCTTCCCGGCGTCGTTTCGGGGCATGGGAAAGATCTGCTGACCTGGGCAGTTGTACAGGGCGTCGGTCTGGCCTATACGCCGTCCTTTTTGCAGGCGTTTGCGATAGAAAGCATCAACGGGACGCTTTGGGCGCTGATGGTGGAAATTCAGCTGTACGTTCTGGTTGCGGTGGTCTGGAAACGGTGTCTTGCCTGGAAAGACCGTACCTGGCATGTCCTCTTGGTGCTGACTGCGCTGTTAAATCTCGCCTGCGGCCTTTTAAAGAATTCGGGAGCGCTTCCCGGCGCGGCAGCTTCCCTGCTGGATCGAAGCTTCCTGCCGTATCTGGTCTGGTTTTTTGCAGGGCTATATCTGTGGCATTTTAAAGAGACAATTTTACAAAAACTGACAGGAAAATGGTTTATTCTGCTGATTGTATTTATCTGCTATAAAGTGTGCTGGCAGACCTTTGGCTGGAAGCTTCCGGGATATTATGCGGACCTTGTGACGAGCCTTTTGCTCCCGGTGGTTGTGCTTGCCTGCGCCTATGGCTGGAAAAAGCATCGCCTGAAAAATGATTTGTCCTATGGAATATTTTTATACCACTGGCCGTTGATCAATCTGGTATTTTACTGGAATCTGCCGAAAAAGATGCATCACATTCCGCTGTTTCTTTTGTATGTGGCAGGATTTCTTGCGTTGGCGTGCGCGTCGTGGTTTTTACTGGAACGCCATGTGTTGAAACGAAAACGCTGAAACTTATGCAGTAGAAGCAGCATAACATCATGAAATAGGGTACAGCAAACCGCGCATAAAATCACTGGCGCAATGGGAGAAAACGTATGAAAGTTGTAATGCTTGGTGCGGACCGCAGCGTAAAGGGCGGCGTATCTGCGGTGGTCAATAACCTGTACGAGGCGGGACTCGATCAGCGTATTGACCTGACCTATATCGGGACAATGGTGGACGGAAGCACGGCTGCGAAGCTGTTAAAAGGTGTTCAGGCGCTGTTGAAATTTGTCACTGTGCTGCCGAAAGCAGACATCGTCCATCTGAATATGGCGGCGGATGCGAGCTGCTACCGGAAGCTGATTTTTATGCAGATCGCCCTCTGGTTCCACAAAAAGGTTGTGATTCACGAGCACGGCGGAGATTTTCAGGGCTTTTATTATAAACGATGCAGCGCGAAACGACAGGCGTATATCAAAAAAATGTTAAACCGTGCGGATTTGTTTTTGGTGCTGACGGATGTCTGGAAAGATTTTTTCGCAGACATGGTGGATCGGGACAAAATCCATGTCCTGCAGAATGCGGTTCCGGTTCCGAAAATGCCGAAAACAGATTATAGCAGCCATACGGCGGTCTTTTTGGGACGGCTTTGTCCGGAAAAGGGAGTGGACGAGCTGTTGGACTGTGTAGAGGCGGTTTGGAAGAAGCACCCGGATTTTCATTTGGTGTTGGGCGGCTTCTGGGAAAACGGGACGGAGGAGCTGCAAAAGAAAGCAAAAAAACTGGAGGCGCAGGGAATTGTCGAATGCCCCGGCTGGGTATCTGCAAAGCAGCGCACCGAGCTGTTTGAGCAGAGCAGTATTTTTGTCCTGCCGACGTGGTTTGAAGGACAGCCGGTTTCTCTGTTAGAGGCGATGGCGGCGGGAATGTGCAGCCTGACGACTGCAGTTGGCGGGATTCCGCAGACCCTCGGGGAGCCGGAATGGAACAGTCTGCCGACCGGAAAAGACGGCTGCGGCGTGATGGTAGAGGCAAAAAACAGCCGGATGCTGACAGAGGCGCTGGAAGAACTGCTTTTGGATGAAAATTTGCGCCGCGAAATTGGTACAAAAGCGCGGATGCGGGTGCAGGAGTATTATGCGATAGATAATTATGTAAACCAACTGGTCAGCTATTACGAGAAATTGAGAAAAGAGGACTAATGTTGCATGGAAAAAAAGGTAAGTGTGATCGTTCCGGTTTACCGGACGTTGGAGTGGCTGGCGCGCTGTGTGCAGAGCATCACGGGTCAGACCTATAAAAATCTGGAAATTATTCTGGTGGACGACGGTTCGCCGGACGACTGCCCGGCATTATGTGACGACTGGGCGCAGAGGGACGACCGAATTCGCGTTTTGCATAAGGAAAACGGCGGTCTGGTGTCCGCGTGGATGGCTGGCGTGTCGATGAGCACCGGCGATTATCTGTGTTTTGTGGACAGTGACGACTGGATTGACGCCTGCATGGTGGAAAAAATGCTGGATTTTTCGTCCGACTGTGGAAAAGAGATCATCTGCGGCAATTATGTACAGGAGGAAAGAAACCGCAGCATCGAAATTTATCAGGCGATGGAGCCGGGCATTTATACGGGGCGCAGCCTGCAGGATCGGATTCACGGAAAACTTCTGGGGCAGGAAAAACGCCCGATCACATTGTCCCGCTGCATGAAGCTTTTTTCCCGTACTTTAATTGTTGAAAATATGAAATACTGTGACCCGTCCATTCGAATGGGCGAGGATATGGTCATCACCCTTCCGGCGCTTCTGGATGCGCAGCGGATTGTGGTCATGGAGGGCGCAGCGTGGTATCACTACCTGTTTTTGCGGGAGTCGATGGTGCACAGTTATGATGCCGGAATGTATGAAAATATCCGCAGTCTGGATAAAATTGTTCGCCAAATCCTTGCAGACAAGCATGCGCCGAACGCCCAAAAACAGGCGGATCGGGAGCTGCAGCTTCTGATGTTTCTGGAAATCAAGAACGAGGCGAGAAACGGACGGGAAGGCTGGAAAGGGCGGCTGCAGAAGGAATGCGGGGAAACAGAGCTGCAGGAAGCGGTCAAAAGAATGCCGCTTACTCCGACTGTTACGGAAAATAAGCTGATGTATCAGGTGCTGGCGCATCCGGAAAATACGGCAATGATGCAGCTTGTCCATTTTCTTTTGTGGGCAAACAGTAAGCGGCAGCGCTGAATGGAGAGTTGTATGGAATCAAAAAAGCAGGGACGGATCAGTATTATCATGCCGGTTTACAACGGCGTTTCCTGGATCGGGGAATGTATCGAAAGCATTCGGCAGCAGACGGATACGAACTGGGAGCTTCTGGTGCTGGACGATCATTCGACGGACGGAACGACGGAGCTGGTGTTTAAGCTGGCGGAAGAGGATTCGAGGATTTTACCGATTTTGCGTCAGAAAAACGGCGTATCCGCAGCACGTAACGAGGGACTGGAAAAAGCGCAAGGAGAATTTATCATGTTTGTCGATGCGGACGATAAGCTGGATCCGCAGATGCTCTCTGTGCTTCGGGCGACGCTGGGGCAGACAGAAAGCGACCTTGCGGTCTGTGATTACTATAGATGGAATGGTAGACCGGACGGAATTTATAACCGGTCAGAGGAGCTGCTAAAAACGGATGTAGAGCGGGAGAAAAATACTGCTCGGGCCAAAAAAGTGCTGCGTGCAGACGGCACAGAAAAAGCCGGGGCAGAAGCCGTTTCTCAACAACGCGCAGTTCGTGCGGAGGGCGTCCGTGTATACAATCGCTCAGAATATGTTTCGGACTATCTCCTGCGCGGAAATACCCGTTGCTGGAGCGTGTTATACCGCCGCAGTGCGATTGGACAAATCCGTTTCCGGGAAGACTTGAGCATCGGTGAGGATATGATGTTTCTGATGGATTTGCTGATGCAGATTTCCAGCGTGAGCATCACAGAGTATCGCGGCTATTTTTACCGGATTAACGAGCAGGGCGCGATGCTCAAGCCCTTTAAACCGAGCTACATGGATGAAATCAAAAGCTGGGAGCTTGCTTGCAGGCTTGTGGAAAAAGAGTTTCCGTCCCAGAAGGGGCGGGTATACAGTATTCTGGCGGTTTCTGCGATGCTGGCTGCCGGAAAAATTGCGCGCCTGTCCGGTGCTGAACGGAAAAAATACCAGACGGAAGTCGTACAGTGCCACAGTGCTGTCCAGAAAGGACTTGCTGCTTCCGGGGCAAAAGAGGAGCTGCCGAAGGGCTATCGGATAAAAACGATGCTGTTCACCGCCTGTCCGGCGTTGTATCTTGCGCTGTATCATCATTGGAAAGGTTGAAGTAACTGTTCCGTAGGTCTGCGCATTTACTGCGCTGACCGTAAGAAAACTTAGACTAGAAGGCAAAAATCCTATCGGCATAGCCGATTTGGAATGGATTTTTGCGCGTAACTGTGGGGGTACTGAACAGTTACAGGTTGAAAATAAGAACCGGATGCCGATGGATCGAATTGCTTTTGGATGACGCAAAAGCAGAATGAGAGGAATCATGAAAGACGATAAAATTGTTTTATATATGCATGCGGGAAGCGGCAACCACGGCTGCGAGGCGATTGTCAACAGTCTTTGCCGGATGCTTCCAAAACCGGCGATTCTGATGACGAACCGCCCGAAGGAGGATGAAACCTATTCCCTGAAGGAGCTTTGCAGTAGCTTTGTACAGGAAAAAAGCATCGAAAAGAATGTATTCGTGCATACCTGGTACTATTTGAAGCGAAAGCTTTTACACGACCCGGACTGCTTCATGGAATACCGGTATCAGGACATTTGCGGGAAAAATCTGCACCGTCTGAATATTTCCATCGGCGGGGATAATTATTGCTATGACAACATGCTCGACCGGCTAATTTCCGCAAACCGCATGTTCCACAAGCAGGGCGCTAAAACGGTTTTATATGGCTGCTCTATCGAGCCGGAGTTGTTAAAACGTCCGGAAATCATGGAGGATATGAAGCGCTATGACGCGATCGTCGCGCGGGAAAGCCTGACCTTTGCAGCACTGCAGGAAGCCGGAATTGACAAAAATATCCATTTATATCCGGACTCTGCTTTTTTACTGGAAACAAAGCTGGCTCCCCTGCCGGAGGGCTGGGCTCCCGGAAAGATGCTGGGCCTGAACATCAGTCCGATGATTGTGGACAATGAAAAGACTCCGGGCATTACGATGCAGAACTATAAAGCGTTGATTTCTCATATTTTAGAAACGACCGATCTGCATATTGCGCTGATTCCCCATGTGGTGTGGGAAAGCAATGATGACAGAAAACCGATCCGGCAGCTTTATGAAGCCTTTGCATCGACCGGACGTGTGATCGAGCTGCCGGATGGGTCCGCTCCGGAATTAAAGGGCTATATCAGCCGCTGCGAGATGTTTATCGGAGCCCGGACCCATGCGACAATCGCGGCATATTCCTCCTGCGTGCCGACGCTGGTAGTCGGCTATTCGATCAAGGCTCGTGGAATCGCAAAGGATTTATTTGGAACGGACGAGGGCTATGTCCTGCCGGTGCAGGCACTCGCCAAAAAAGAAGACCTCGTCAACGCATTTGACTGGCTGTATCAAAATGCACAGGCACAGAAAGCACACCTGCAGCAGATCATGCCGGACTATTGCAAAAAGGCAAAAGAAGCAGAAAACCTGTTGAGAGAGCTGTGAAAGCGTAAAAAATCAGAAGCAGTTGCGTGAAATACAATGCAGCCGTGCAGGCAGTTCATAAAAAACAGAGGGAGGGAAAATTGTGAGCCAGATACAGGAAATGATAAAACCGGCAGCAGCGATGCTGGATACTTATCCGGTGGTGACCACCAAACAGAAAATCAAACAGTGGATCAAGACCTGCATCCCGGGCATGACGCCGGAAAAGGTAGAGCGTTATTCCTGGCCTCAGGCGCTTCTTGCGATGGGGCTGTTGCAGGCATATGAGCAGACAAAGGACAAGACTGCGTTAAGCAGTGTGTTTTCCTATCTCAGACGGTGGAAAAACAGCGGATATCCCATCTCTCATGTGGATCATGTGATGAATGGAAGCGTTGCCCTGTGGACAGAAGAGATTTTGACGAGGGAAAAAAGGGAAGATGCAGAATCTCTGGAAGCGCTCTGGATCTGCCGGGAAGGGGCGGACATTTGCGCAGGCTGGATCAAAGCAGCGAAAAAAACTGCGGACGGCATCCTTGCGTACCGGAGCCAGCATCCGGACTGGCTGTTTGCAGATACCCTTGGGATGCTTTGTCCCTTTGCCTGTCGTTACGGTGTTCAGAAACAGGATAAAGAGCTGTTAAACCTCGGAATCCGTCAGCTGGAGCTCTTTTTCCAAAAGGGGATGGATGAAAAAACCGGTCTGCCCTATCATGGCTATGATGAAAAGAACGGCACGAAATACGGAATAATCGGCTGGGGAAGAGCCTGCGGTTGGATGCTGCTTGGATTGTCGCAGAGCATTTTGTGGATTTCAGAGCAGCCTGCAGGAGCAGAACAGACGAACAAGCTGCAGGCGGAGCAGCCTGCAGGAGCAGAACAGGCGAACAAGCTGCAGGCAGAGCAGTCAGCAGCGCAGCCGTCCTCCCAGTCTGTTGCCCGGGAGGGCTGCAATCGTCTGCTTTTACTGCAACAACAGCTCCTTGACAGCATTTTTGTATGGCAGCGCGCAGACGGTGGATTTTCCTGGCAGCTACAGGCACGGGAGGGACACCGGGATACCTCAGCAGAGGGGATGATCGGATATGGGGCCTGGCTGGCAGCAGAGACTGCAGCTGTGCAGCGTTCAGAGCAGTGGAGCCCTGCACTGAGCCGTCTGGCAGCTATCATGCAGACGAGCATCCGTGATGGGCGTGTCACAGACTGCTCCGGCGAATGCAAGGGCTTTGCGGAATATCCGCAGGTATACGGAACCTATCCCTGGGGCAGCGGCAGCGCGCTGGCCTTTCTGGCAGTGCAGCTTTTCAGGGAAGAGAATAACGATAGGGCAGAATGATCCTTATGCCCTATCACAGGACAAGTTCGATCAAACAGTTTGGCAGGAATATCAGGAGAACAGGACGAAAAAACATGGGAAGAGTCAGATATGCGACCAGAAATATAATATTCGGCTTTTTAGGGAGCGGGGCAACGACGCTGCTCAATTTTATCCTGCGGCAGGTGTTTATCACCCATCTGGGCGACACGCTTCTGGGCGTGCAGGATCTCTATAGCGAAATTCTGACGATGCTTTCCCTTGCGGAGCTTGGCGTCGGAACGGCTTTAAACTACAGCCTGTACGGTCCGGTAGCGCGGGGCGAGCGGGAAAAAATCAAATCCTACATGCAGCTGTATAAAAAAGCGTACCGCACCATTGCCATCGTGATTGCTGTCATCGGACTTGCACTGGTACCGTTTTTACCCTGGATTGTCAAAAATGCAGATTATCTGACCCTAAGGCAGCTGCGGGTTTACTATCTGCTGTTTCTGTTCAACACGGTGACAACGTATTTTGTTGCATATAAATACAGTCTTGCCAATGCGGAGCAGAAAAACTATATCCAGACGAACGCGGATGCCATCAGCAAAGCGGTTTCCGTGGTGCTGCAGCTTCTGGGACTGCTGGTACTGCCAAACTACCTGTTATACCTGCTGATCCAGGTCGCCGTGTCCCTCGGACAGAAGATTTTTATCAGCTGCTATCTGAACCGCAAATATCCGCTTTTGCTGGAAAAAAATGTGGAACCGCTGACAAAAGAAGAAACCGGAGCGGTGGTGGATAAGACGAAGGCGCTGATGCTGCACCGGATCGGGGATATGGCGCGTCTGCAGACGGATGCGATCATTATTTCGTCCTGTCTGGGTGTCGTCTGGGTCGGTCTGATCGGAACCTACAAGATGATCGTCAATTCCGTTTCGGGTTATGTAAACCTGATTTTCAACTCCGTCATTTCCAGCTTTGGAAATCTGATCGCGACGGAGAGCAGGGAAAAGCAGTTTCAGCTGTTTCTGGTGTATCGTTTTTTCGCGATCTGGGTATACGGATTTTCAGCGGTCGGATTTTTCCTGCTCCTGTCCCCGCTTGTGGAGCTCTACGTCGGAGCGGATCGCGTGTTGGCGACCTCGATTATCGCCTGGTATCTGACGGATTATTTCTTTAAGGGGGAGCGCGTCGTGCTTTCGAATTTCAAAACGGCGGCTGGCGTTTTTGAACAGGACAAATATCTGTCCATCCTTCAGGGTATCGTCAATCTGGTGGTGTCGATCGCTCTGGTGTTTAAAATCGGTCTGGCGGGCGTGTTTATCGGAACCGTCGTATCCGGACTGATTGCAAATATCACAAAACCGATCATTATTTATCGGGTTTGTTTTGAAAAAAGTGCGGTTTCCTATTTTCAGGAGTCCATCAAATATCTGCTCGTCATCGGAGCTGCGCTGGCAGTGCTCATTCCGCTGCAGAATCTGCTGATGCCGCAGGTGACGATTGCAAAATTTGCGCTGATGATCGTGATCATTACGGTTGTCTTTAATGGAATTTTTCTGATCGTGTTCGGCAGGACGGAGGAATTTAAATATTTGTACGGAATGGTAAAAGGGAGGCGGAAACGGTCATGATAATCGTAGAGGTGATGGGCGGACTGGGAAACCAGATGCAGCAGTATGCGTTGTACCGGAAGCTGGAGTCTTTGGGAAAAGATGCCAGACTGGATGTTTCCTGGTTTCTCGACAAAGATCGGCAGACAAAGGTGCTTGCAAGCCGGAAGCTGGAGTTGTCCTGGTTTGAAAATCTTCCTGCAAAATATTGCACACAGGAAGAAAAGCAGGCAATTCTTGGAAAAAATAATTTGGTCGGAAAACTGAAAAAGAAGCTGCTTGGGGGCAGCAACCAGCATTTTACGGAAAGCGATATGTACCATCCGGAAATCTTTGATCTGGAGGACGCTTATTTAAGCGGTTTCTGGGCATGCGAGGCTTATTATGCGGATATTTTGCCGATGCTGCGCAGCCAGATTCATTTTCCAGATCCGGAAAAAGGCGAAGGCTGGGATTTAGAGGCTGCCGCGAAAAATAAAGAAACGATGGAGCGCATGAACCAGGAAACCTCTGTAAGCATCCATATCCGCCGCGGGGATTATCTGGATGCACAGAATGCAGAGATGTTCGGCGGGATCTGCACGGATGCTTATTATGAAGCGGCGATTTCGTATATAAAGGAGCAGACACCGGACGCACATTTCTATGTTTTTTCAGATGACTCTGCATATGTGAAAAATGCCTATCCCGGAAAAGAGTTTACCGTCGTGGATTGGAATACAGGGAAAAACAGCCTGTTTGATATGCAGCTGATGAGCTGCTGCAACCATAATATCTGCGCAAACTCCACCTTCAGCTTCTGGGGAGCGCGGCTCAATCCGAGCCCGGATAAGGTGATGATCCGTCCGTCAAAGCATAAAAACAGCCAGAATATCGTGCCGGAGGAGATGAAAAGGCTCTGGGACGGTTGGGTGTTGATAGATGGAAAGGGAAGAATTATTTAAGAAAAGTTAAGAAAAGTTAAGAAAAGCGGTTCCTCGAATACGGTATAATAATGCTGACACACGGCAATTGCACATATTTTTTGAGGTAAAATGTGCAGCAGCGAACAAGACGGTACAAACTGGTAATTGGGCGCGTTTGCGTTGTTTTGTAGATTGAGGAGAAATTATAATGAAAAAGAAAATAGTTATATCTGAAAAAGTGACAGCGGTTATGCTTGCAGCAGCGATGGCCATTAGCATGACAGCATGCGGCAGCCCTGCAAAAGATATGCAGGGAGCAGCAGAAACAGCAGCGGATGAAGAAACAAGTACGGTAGAAACAGCAGCGGATAGAGAAACAAGTGCGGTAGAAACTGTATCAGAGATTGCCGGAAATACAACGGAAAGCACGGAGAATGCAGCGACAGACGCAGAGATTTTGGTTGCAGAAGACCCGGATACAGAAATTACAGCGTCAAATGAGAATACCGACATCAAGGTAACGGTAGAGGATCAGAAGGAAGAAAAGAAAAACGATGCAGGAGAGGTCCTGGTCACAATTAGCGTTCAGAAAGCCACCATCGAAGACAGCGGCTATGATGCACTGCAGAAGGTGCTGGATCAGCAGAGCGCAGATACCTATGAGCTGGCGCAGGAAGCATGGGGAGATATGCAGGCCTTCCTGGAAGACAGCGATTGGGAAACAACTGGCTCTTTATATGCCATCGAGGACACCATTTCCATGAAGCGTGGGGATGACAGGATCTTCAGCTATGTAACCACAGATTATTCCTATCTTGGAGGTGCACATCCGAACGTCGTTTATAATAGCTACAATTATGATACAAAGACTGGCAAAAGGCTGACGCTGCGGGATGTGACAGAGGATTACGACAGCCTGTATGCACAGGTTCTGGACACTCTGAAGGCTTTTCAGGAAGAGCATGAGGATTTTATGTTCTTTGAAGACTACGAGGATACTGTCAAGGGAATGTTTTACGGATTTTCAGCCGAAGAGGATTTGGAAGACAGCGGCATGACAGCTGCAGACAGGGAGGAAATTTCGGATACTGCAGGGACAGCGTCCGATATCGACAATATTCAGTGGTATCTGACCGACAATGAGCTGGTGGTGATCTTTAACCGTTATGATATCGCAGGGTATGCCTTTGGTCCGACTGCGGTACAGATTCCGTTCGAAACAGGGCTGGTAAAAGAGATTTATTCATGACAATAGAATGCTCGCAGAGCGTGCATTCTATTGTTGGAAGTAAATGTGCGAAGCAAGAGGAATTATGCCTATGAAGAATGTGATTGCAGTGATCTGGGACTGCGATAAGACGCTGATCGACGGATATATGCAGGATCCGATGTTTGCAGAATATGGCGTTGAGACGAAGCAGTTCTGGGCGGATGAAAATAAAATCCTGGATGAATACCAGAAAACCGGCGTGCGGGTCAATCGCGACACCTATTATCTGAATTATTTTATCAAATGTGCCCATGAGGGGATTTTTCCGGGCTTAAATAATGCAAAGCTTCGCTCTTTTGGAAAGCTGCAGAAGCTTTATCCGGGGACGCTGGAATTTTTCCGGAAAACAAAAAACATGTTCCGAAATGATGCGAGTTATTCGGAATATGATATTCAGGTAGAGCATTATATTGTCAGCACCGGGTTTGCAGAGGTAATCCGAGGAATGGAGCTGATGAATTATGTGGATGATGTCTGGGGCTGCGAACTGATGGAAGCGCCGGATGCAGATAATCAGCCGCTCATCAACGAAATCGTTTATACGATCGATAATACGACGAAAACGCGTGCGATTTTTGAAATCAATAAAGGAATTGGAAAGATTGACGGCATCGATGTCAATTCCAAGATTCCCCAGGAGCTGCGGCGTGTGAAATTTGAAAATATGATCTACATAGCAGACGGACCAAGCGATATCCCGGCCTTTTCCCTTGTACATCAAAACGGCGGTTCCACCTTTGCCATTTATCCAAAGGGCGACGTCGCTGCCATGAAGCAGGTAGAACAGATGCGTGCAGACGGAAGAGTTGACATGTATGCCGAGGCGGATTATTCCGAAAATACAACCGCAAACATGTGGATCACAAACCGCATTCAGGAGCTTGCCGACAAAATCCGGGAACGGGAAAAAAATAAAATCGAAAAATATGCCGGCGGTGTGCCCAAGCACCTGGTGTGAATCGTAGAGAAGGACCGGGAGCTTTTTGAAGTAAAATATGCAAAGCGGCTGACAGATCTGGAGCAGGAATGCGAAAAAGCTGTGATGCAGATCGATGACAGAATGTATGCAAAAACGTTGGAAGATCGTTATGATCAGGTATCGTGCTTTGGCATTGCTTTTTACAAAAGGCGTTGCCTGATTCAGAAAAAATGATATAGTTATAGATAGCAAGAATAATCGGAGGACTTACAATGAAAGTATTGGTAACCGGCGTAGCCGGACAGCTTGGACATGATGTGATGAATGAGCTTGCCAAACGCGGCCACGAGGGTGTTGGCTCGGATCTGGCAGCAGAATACAGCGGGATTGCAGACGGCAGTGCCGTAACAAAGATGCCTTATGTATCGATGGATATCACCGATGCAGCAGCGGTAGAAACGGTTTTACAGGAGGTAAAGCCGGATGCTGTCGTGCACTGCGCGGCATGGACTGCAGTGGATTTGGCAGAGGATGACGATAAGGTGGACAAGGTTCGCAGCATCAATGCCGGCGGCACGAAGAATATCGCAGAGGTATGTAAGAAGCTGGACTGCAAGATGGTCTACCTTTCCACCGACTACGTATTTGACGGACAGGGTACCGAGCCCTGGGATCCGGACTGCAAAACCTACCAGCCGTTAAACGTTTACGGACAGACGAAGCTGGAAGGCGAGCTTGCGGTTTCGGAGACTCTGGACAAGTATTTTATCGTCCGGATTGCATGGGTATTCGGCGTCAACGGCAAAAACTTCATTAAAACGATGTTAAATGTCGGCAAGACCCACGATACGCTGAAAGTTGTATCCGATCAGGTAGGCACACCGACCTACACTTATGATCTGGCGCGCCTGCTGGTAGATATGATCGAAACTGACAAATATGGGTATTATCATGTGACCAACGAGGGCGGCTACATCAGCTGGTACGATTTTACAAAAGAAATTTTCAGACAGGCAGTGGAGCTGGGACATACAGAGTATTCCGAAGACAGACTGACTGTACTGCCGGTGACAACAGCAGAATATGGTCTGTCCAAAGCAAAACGCCCGTTCAATTCCAGACTGGATAAGAGCAAGCTGGTGAAAAACGGCTTTACACCGCTTCCGACCTGGCAGGATGCGCTGCGGAGATATTTGAAAGAAATTGGGATGTAAGGAGAAAGCGGTATCTCTGATGGGAGGTACCGTTTTTAAAATTTGTGAGTGGATTTATAAAGGGAATATATAAATAAAGGGAATATATAAAAGCCTGCCGTTTGTTAATCATAGAAAAAGCAGGAAACGATTGTTAATTCTCCCCGAAAGGGGTATAATTTACTAATAAAATGCTGACAGACTGCGCATGTGGTCATGCTGGCTTAAAGAGGGGATGGAATATAAAGACTCTGAAAAGAGAGAAAGAGAATCAGATGGAACGTTTACCTTACACAGAGATTCTGAAGACAAACATCAATGTAACAAATATTGATGAGGCAGTAGGATATATCGACAAATATTTAGAGCAGATGAGAGGGGAGTACATCTGTATTTCAAATGTGCATACTACCGTGACCGCATACCGGGACGAAGAATATCGGAAGGTTCAAAACGGAAGCATTTTAAATATGCCGGATGGAAAACCCCTCTCGATTGTACAGAAATTAAGAGGATATACACAGGCAGGAAGAGTACCTGGGCCGGACCTGATGCCTGCGATCTTTAAACTTTCAGAAAAAAGAGGATATCGGCACTATTTTTATGGCAGCACGCCTGAGACGATTGAGAAGCTTGGAATACGCCTGAAAGAAGCCTATCCCAGACTGCAGATTGTTGGAATGTATTCTCCGCCGTTTCGACCGATGACGGTAGAAGAGGATGCAGAAATTATCGAACAGATCAATGAGACAAAACCGGATTTTATCTGGGTTGGTCTTGGCGCGCCCAAACAGGAGCGCTGGATGGCAGAGCATAAAGGAAAAGTGAACGGAATTATGCTCGGCGTTGGTGCGGGATTTGATTTTCATGCCGGAACGGTGCTTCGTGCACCGCGTTGGATGCAGGAAGTGTGTATGGAATGGCTGTGGCGTATGATGCAGGATCCGAAGCGGCTATTTCCCCGTTATCTGGATACAAATTTTTCGTTTTTATATTATCTGATGAAAGAAAGTAAAAAACGAAAAAAAGCGGAAAAACACATAAAAAAATACAAAAAAACAAACAGAGACAGACTGAAGATCGCCATGATCGGGCATAAGAGAATACCGTCCAGAGAGGGCGGCGTGGAAATTGTGGTAGATGAACTGTCCACCAGAATGGTAAAGCTCGGTCATCAGGTGGATGCCTACAATCGTTCCGGTTATCATGTTTCCGGAAAAAAGTTCGATGAGAAACGCGGTCGGATTTACGAAGGGGTGCGGCTCATCACAATACCAACATTTCATAACAGCAGCCTGAATGCAGTAGTATATTCTTTTCTTGCGACGATCGTGGCGACTGCAAAAGCTCTCGCAGGCGGTTATGATGTGCTGCATTATCATGCAGAAGGACCCTGTATGATGCTCTGGATTCCAAAGCTGTTTGGAATCCATGTGGTTGCAACTATTCACGGATTAGACTGGCAGCGGGCAAAATGGGGAAATTTTGCCTCTAAAATGCTGAAGCAGGGTGAAAAAACGGCTGCGCGACATGCGGATGAAATTATTGTCCTTTCCAAAAATGTGCAGGAATATTTTCAGGAAACGTATCAGCGGCATACGGTTTATATTCCCAATGGAATCAGCAGACCACAACACCGGGAAGCTGATTTGATTCAGGAACGTTTTGGACTGGAAAAGGATGGCTACATCCTGTTTCTGGCGAGAATCGTGCCGGAAAAAGGACTGCATTATTTAATTGATGCGTACCGTCAGTTGGATACGGAGAAAAAGCTGGTCATTGCAGGCGGCTGCAGCCACAGTCAGGAATATATAGACGAGATCCGCAGGATCTGCGCAACAGACCACCGGATCGTTCTGACCGGTTTTGTGCAGGGCAGAGAGTTGGAGGAGCTTTACAGCAATGCATGGCTGTTTGTTTTGCCAAGCGATATTGAAGGAATGGCCATCAGTCTGCTGGAAGCAATGAGCTATGGAAATTGCTGTCTGGTAAGCGATATACCGGAAAATACCGAAGTGATCCAGCAGTGCGGATATACGTTCCGTAAATCGGACACAGCCGATTTAAAGAGAGTGCTCGAAAAGCTGCTGGAACATCCGGAAATGGTACAGGAAAAGGCGAAACAGAGTGCGGACTTTATCTGCAGTCGTTATAACTGGGACGATGTGGTAGAACGCACTTTGAAATTATATCGAAGGAAATCAAAGCATGAGGATACTGATTGTTAATAAATTTTTATATCCAAACGGCGGTTCAGAAACTTATATTTTCAAAATCGGACAGCAGCTTCAGAAAATGGGGCATGAGGTACAGTATTTTGGAATGGAGCATGAGAACCGTATCGTTGGAAACCGGGTGGAAAGCTATACCAGAAACATGAACCTGAAGGATATGAAATTAAATAAAATCCTGTATCCGTTTCAGATCATTTATTCGTCCGAGGCACGAAAGAAAATCCGGCTGGTTTTGGATGACTTCCAGCCGGATGTTGTACATTTGAATAATTTTAACTTTCAGCTTACCCCTTCCATCCTGTATGAGATCCGGAAATATGAAAAACAGACAGGACGGCATGTGCGTATTTTGTACACGGCGCATGACAGCCAGTTAGTCTGTCCGAACCATCTAATGCAGAATCCGATTACCGGACAGCGGTGCACGAAATGCATGGAAAAAAATGCGTGGTGCTGTGTACAGGGAAAATGTATTCATGGATCAACTGTGCAGAGCATTCTGGCTGCTTTTGAACATACGCTGTACAGAAATCTCAAAACCTATCGAAGAATCGATCAGATTATCTGTCCGAGCCAGTTTATGCAGGAGCGCCTTGCGACAGATTCTGTGCTGAAACCCAGGCTTATATTGCTGCGCAATTTTGCAGATATGGAGACGTCAGATGGAAGTCAGAAAAAGGATTATGTCTTCTATTTTGGCAGATATTCGGAGGAAAAAGGAATCCGGACTTTGTTAAAGGTCTGCCGGAATTTGCCGGAAATTCCGTTTGTCTTTGCCGGCAGCGGAGATCTGGAAAATCTGGTAAATGCAGCTCCAAACGTGGAAAATGTTGGATTTTTGTCGGGAGAGGCGCTGAGCAGAAAAATTGCGGAAGCCCGATTTACGATTTTCCCATCAGAATGTTACGAAAACTGTCCCTTCAGCGTAATGGAGTCTGTTTTGAACGCTACCCCGGTCATTGGAACAAATGCAGGCGGAGTTCCGGAGCTGATCGAAGAAGGAAAAACAGGAGAGCTGTTTGAAGCAGGGAATGAGGAAGAGCTGACGCAGAAGGTAAAAGCGCTGTGGCAGGATCGAAAACGTTGTGAAAAATATGCGGAGAATTGTAAAACAGTACATTTTGATACATTGGAAGAATACTGTGAAAAACTGTGCGGGCTTTACAAGGGGGAATAAATGGAAATAACCGGAAATGACAGAGCTTGGAAAGAGGAATTAACGACGGGAGAAATTTTTTTCTGCCTGTTTTTTGGGACGCTTTTGTTTGCCAAAGGAGTAGGTTTATATGACGGACAGGGCATATTCCGAATTTTTCTGTTGATCGCATCGGCATTTTGGGGCCTGAAAATGCTGACAACAGAGTGGGAGATCAGAGAACTTCTGACTGCTGTTATTTTACTGCTTCTTGGATGGACGGCATATCGCTCATCAGGGGAAAAGGCAGCCCTTGTTTCCATGATGGTAATTACCGGGATGAAAGGGGTATCTGTGCGGAAGGTATTTCGGACAGGGCTTGTGATCTGGACGGGATGCTTTGTTGTCACGGTATTGCTTGCTTTGACCGGCACAATTGAACCACTTATGCTGGTACACAATAAGGCAGGGCTGGGCTATGTGATACGAAATTCTTTGGGATACACGCATCCGAATGTATTACATATTTCCTATGTAATTTTACTCGCATTCTGGTTCTATACGTTTCAGTGGACTGGGAAAAAGCTGCTGAAAGCTGTGGGGATAGCCTTTCTGGGAAATCTCTATATTTTTGCATATTCTTTGAGCTATACAGGCTTTGCACTGACAGTTTTTTATCTCGTGCTTTTGGTATATATTTCTTTTCGCAAAAAAAGGACGAAAGCAGAAAATGTGCTGCTGTGGTGTATTTACCCTGTATGTGCGCTGGGCTCTGTGATCGGTCCTCTTGTTTTGACGGGGAAAGCATTCGATATCGTAAATAAGCTGGTAAATACCCGGTTTTATCTGTCCCGGCATTATCTGACGAACTATCCGCTGACCTTGTTCGGAGGACAGGTGAAAGGCGGAAACAGCTGGTCGGTTGACTGCTCCTATGTGTATTGTCTGATGTATTACGGTGTTGTTTTAGCCGTTTTGTTTTTTGTGGCATATGCCGGCTGTATTGCAGATCTGATCCGCAGGAGACAGGATGACGCACTGGCTGTAGTGGTAGGGTTTTTGGCAGCAGGCTTTACAGAGCCGTTTTTGTTCAATTTTTCCTTTAAAAATTTGACACTCCTTTTCCTTGGAGCTTATTTTTACAGCCTTTTTGCAAAATTGCAAAGCAAAGAGAAAAAGAAAATTGGTACATTTCGGCTTCTATGTCTGAAAAAGGACAGTTTTGTGATTTGTATTCCGCCCCGGTTTGGAAAGGTCAGAGAGATCACGATCAGAAGAAAAAAATGGATAACGGTATCCGGCATGATCGCGGGTATTTTACTTGGCGGTATCCTGGGCATGGAGTTGATTCACGTTCCGTCTTATGTCATCGTGAATAAAAGCTGCAGCGACCGCGTTGGAGGCAGAGAGGATTATGAAATCTTCGGGGAGCTTCCGGAAGAAATCCGTGCAGATAGCCTGCAGATAGCCTGCCAGGGAGAGGATACGAAGGTATATGTGTTTGAAGGAAGCACGGTTACGCTGGAAAAATATAGAAGAGAGCTGAGTGCAGCCCTTGGAGGAGGAGTTCTTGGAGGCAGCATTGCTTTTGCGGCAGCAATAGCTGTGGGATCGCGTAAGAAGAAAGAGGATGCAGAGCAATGAAAATTCTGATGCTGGTAAACTGGAAGGTGCTTTCCTGTAAAGAAACGCCGAATGATAAACAGCCTCCGGATTATCGGGTAGAAGGAGAGCCTTATTGGTTTTACAGATATTTTAATCAGAAAGATGATGTAGATATTATCGATATATCGAGTGTTTCGTGGCTTGAAAATTTCGAACGGAAAAAGCTGCGGTTTTATGTGCTTCAGGCATTGAAAGCAATTCCTAAACTCCATAAATATGACCTGATCGTGTCACACGGGATGCAGAGTGCGGTTGTAGTATGCCTGTATCGGCGCTTTTTTAGGGGAAAAGAAAAACATATTGTTTTTGATATCGGCTCCTTTAACAGTGCGGCAGAAAGCGGCAGCGCTCTGAAGCTGATGCAGTTTGCATCCAGGTCGATTGACGGACTGATTTATCATACGAGTGCACAGCATGCGTATTATGAAAAATTTTTCCCATGGCTGGTCGAAAAATCTCAGTTTGTCCGATTTGGAACAGATGGTGTTTTCTGGAAAAAGGAAACAGACTCCAAAGAGGAGATAGAAGGCGCTGCTGCAGTGGAAAATAGCTCCGTGCCCTATATCCTGTGTGTGGGTTATATCAAGCGGGACTGGGATACTCTGTATCGTGCATATGCAGCGCTTGCAAAGCAATATGAACTGCAGAGACCTGGGTTTATGCTGCCGGTGTTGAGAATGGTCGGCAAGGCAGAATATCAGCCTCCGGAAGGCGAAAGACTGTCGGAATGTGCAAAGCTGGAGCTGATCCCATATATTCCGGTGAGGGAATTGATGACACAGATCCAAAATGCACAATTTTGTGTACTCCCGTTGGAGTCGTTTTTGTATTCCTATGGACAGATGACGCTCCTGCAGCAGATGGCACTGGGAAAAGCTGTGATTGTAGCAAAAGTGCCGAGTATGCTGGACTATGTACAAGATGGGGAGAACGCATGCTTTTATGAAGCAAAAAATGCTTCGGATCTATGCGGTAAAATGGAAGATTTTTTAAAAAATCCGGAACGCAGGGAAACCATTGGGAGCAATGCGGCAGATTATGTGAAAAGAGTACATAATGAAAAAGACATGGCACTTCAGATTGAAGCATTTTATGACAGCGTGTTAAAGGGATAACTGGAATGAAAATAATTTTTGTAATGGTAAATATGGCAGGAGGCGGAGCAGAACGGGTGATTTCTATTCTGGCAAACCGTTTTGTGAAGCTGGGAAATCAGGTTGCAATCCTGATGACTGCAGGAGATACGGTTGCCTATGAATTGGATCCTGCAATTGAATTGTTCTGTGCGGGAAGCGTGTCCGGCGGAAGTATGAAGAAGCGTCTTGAACGGATCAAAAATATGCGTCGCTTTCTGAAAAAGAATCGGGATGCGGTACTTATTTCCTTTGGTCCGGGGACGAGCTTTTTTACAGTACTTGCGGATCTGTTTTTAGACCATCCGCTTTGCATTTCTGAAAGAAATGACCCGGCAGCCTGTGGACATCCGTATTTGAGAAATCTGATTTATGCAAGGGCGGATCGTCTGGTTTTTCAGACCGAGGATGCCATGCAGAGCTTCCCTGAAAAATTACGAAAAAAGGGATGCGTGATTCCGAATCCGGTTATGAAGGGACTGCCGTCTGCGTTTGTGGGAGAACGGGAAAAAACGATCGTTGCCGTCGGAAGACTGCAGACCCAGAAAAATTATGGCATGCTGCTGAAAGCATTTGCACGCTTTCACAAGAAATATCCGGAGTACAGTCTGCACATTTATGGAAAGGGAGAAATGCTGGAGGAGCTGCAGAAGGAGGCACAACAGCTGCAGATCGATGCGGCAGTTGTATGGGAAGGCTTCCGAAAGGATGTCCTGAGTTGTATCCTTTCCGCAGGAATGTATGTTTTGCCGTCAAATTATGAGGGAATTTCCAATGCGCTCTTGGAAGCAATGGCGATCGGACTTCCGGTAATTTCTACAGATTGCCCTATCGGCGGTTCAAAAATGTGCATTCAGGATGGGAAAAATGGACTTCTCGTTCCCTGCGGAGAGGAAGAAAAATTTGCGGAGGCCATGATGTGTCTGGCAAAGGATCGGGAATATGCGGACGCTCTGGGAAAAGAGGCGGCAAACATCCGCAGCAGCTTTTCAGAAGAAACCATCAGCCAAAAATGGTTGGATGAATTATCGGAAATAAGAAAATAAAGAAGGAAACTATAACAACAGGAGACGGAAAATGCGGTTTTTATATGTTGCGCCGAGATATCATACAAATCAGGTTCCGATCATACGCGGATTAAAACGAAAAGGGCACGAAGTATGCTTTTTAAGTCAATATGCCGGAAAAGTGGAGGACTATTCCGATCTGACGCCGACAGTGATCGGGTATTCCGGATTTTTCCTGTTTTTTGACCGAATCTATATGGCCCTTATGAAAAATAGGGACGCCTATGCCGGAGACAGAAAGATGAAGTGCGGGTTTCCTCCGATCGGAAAATTAAAACGGGCGATTCGGGACAGCCATGGGGATGTGGCAATTTTACGGGAACGTTCCGTGTATTCGATCTGCGCCTATTTACTTTGCAAAAAGTATAAAATCCCGGCAATTTTATATAACCAAAGTCCGCTCTGGGAGGACTGTATAAAAAATGACCCGGCGCATCGACTGATGCGTTTATTGACTCCGACAGTGAGAATGACGCCGGTAATGGGCGTTCAGGACGGCAGAAAGGTAAAAGAGCCGGGGGCTGCATTTGTTCCGTTTGTAATGGAACCGGAGCAAAAAGCGGAGGAAAAACGCTGGATAAAAGACGGTATCACACATATTTTTTCCATCGGAAAATATGAAGAGAGAAAAAATCACCGGATGCTGGTGGAGATTGTGGAAGAGCTGTCTGCTGTTTATAACATACATCTAACCATTGCAGGGGAACGGACAACTTCTGCACATCAGGCATATTATGATCGGTTAGCGGCTTATATTGCCGATCATGGCCTGCAGGATAAGGTGACGCTTCTTGCCAATCTCAACAGACAGCAGGTCGCAGAACAATATCGGAAGGCAGATCTGTTTGTCATCCCAAGTACAAGAGAACCTGCATCGATTTCACAGCTGGAGGCAATGGCATTTTCCCTTCCGGTTGTGTGCGGAGACAAAAACGGAACTGCATGCTATGTGGAAAATGGCGTGAACGGATGGCAGTTTCAGGATAACCAGAAGGCTTCCCTGAAGGAAGTGCTGGACAAAATGGTAGGAAGTCCGGAGCAATTGCAGAAAATGGGACAGGAAAGCTACCGACTGATTCAGGAAAAATATCAGATCAAAAATTATCTGGAGGGAATAAAGGAACTGCTGAAAAAATTGGGGAAGGAATGAATTGTTAATGAAAGAAAAAGTCAAACGTTTCTTGGCTACATTTGTTTTTCAATTATATGAAAAAAATTTTTTAAAAAATAAAATTTCTGTAAATTCGATAGAACAGACTGTTGATCATATGCTTACGACAGAGGACAGTTTAGTAAGATTTGGAGATGGTGAAATAAAGTTGATTTCTGGAAAAGAGATTCCTCTTCAGAAACCAGATCAAAGGTTGATAGAACGTTTAAAAGAAATATTACAGACTGAGGAACAAGGAGTATGTATTGCATTGCCGGACATATTTTCAGGATTATCAGCCTACACTGATAGAAGCAGAAATTTTTGGATGGAACATTTATTATTTCATCGTAAAGAATATAAACAATATTGCAGTAACAGGAAGTATGAAAATGCATTTTTTTCAAGACCGTATATTATGTATAAAAATAAAGATATTTGTTTTTCACGATTTGAAAAAATGAAGCACATTTGGAATGGTAAAAAAATTGTATTTGTAGAGGGAAATACTACTCATAATGGTGTGGGCGTAGATTTATTTGAAACCGCAGCGTCTATAGAACGAATTATTTGTCCGAGCTCACAGGCATGGGAAAAATATGAGGAAATCTTGGCTGTTTGTAAAAAACAATCGCCAGATCGATTGATCTTGATTTCGCTTGGAACGGCTGGAAAGGTGTTAGCGGTCGACTTGCATCGCTTGGGATACCGTTCGATCGATATTGGTAATTTAGACATGGAGTATGAATGGTTCTTGGGGGGGGATATAGAAAAAAGAAGACTTTTAAAACATGAAATTTGTAATAGACAAGAAAATGAAGCAGCTGGTTATTTTGACTATTTGCAGCAGATTATAGCAATTATTCACTGAATCGAAAAATAGTAAAACTTAAAAATAAAACATGGAGAGTAGGAGAAATTATGTATAAAAAAATTTCATATATTTTTTCAAAGCGAGATAAATATAAAATAGTGATATTGTTTTTGATTATGGCTGCTGGAAGCTTTTTGGAAATGATGGGAATAGCTGTATTTCAGCCATTTGTCAATATTATTATGTCACCGGAAATTATTCAAAAGAATGAACATCTTTTGAATGTGTATAATTTTTTTTGCTGTAAAACAACGGAATCTTTTTTGACGATAGTAGCTGTAGGTATTATTGCAATTTATATTGTGAAAAATATTTATTTGTGGATAGAGCAGGATATGATTCTGAAATTTACTTATGGTATGCAGCAAAAATTATCTACAAGACTTCTGACTACATATTTGTCAGAGCCCTATACATTTCATCTTAATAAAAATACGGCAGAATTGCAGAGAAGTATGCAGGAAGATACGGCACTTTTTACGCAATTATTAATGCATGCGTTACAACTTGTCGCAGAGATAATTGTATGTATTGTTTTAGGGATTTATTTGTTTCGTGTAAGTCACTCTATTACAACGATAATTGTCGGATTATTAGTAGTATGTGTTGCGCTTTTTACAAAGCTTACAAAAAAATTTAATGAACAACTTGGAAAAGAATCTCAATTCTATAAGGGGAAGTTATACCAATGGGTAAATCAGTCTCTTGGCGGTGTAAAAGAAATTAAAGTGTTAAATAGAGAACATTTTTTTATCTCTTCATATAAGAATTATTATGAACTTTATATTAAGGGGGTTAGACTTAATCGGTTGCTTTCAATTTCTCCTAAATATATGGTAGAAGCAGTGTGTATGGCTGGACTTTTAATTGCAATTATTTTGAAATTAAATTTTGGCAGAAAAGAGCTGGATGCGTTTATTCCACAATTAGCGACGTTTGCAGTGGCAGCATTTCGATTACTTCCTTCGGTAGGAAGAATCAACGAACACGTAAGTAATATTTTGTATGCGGTACCTTCCTTGAATTTGATTTATGAAGATCTGAAGAATATTGAAGAATATCAGAATGAAAATGGAATAGAAGAGGAAAGAAGCTGGAGCTTTAAGAATGCTATTATCGCAAAGCATATTACATATGCTTATCCAAACACAGAAAAGAATGTATTGGAAGATACTGGGTGTGAAATTCCAAAAGGAAAAACGGTTGCTTTTATAGGAAGTTCGGGAGCTGGAAAAACAACGATGGTGGATATAATTTTAGGTTTGCTTACTCCACAGCGCGGAAAAGTTTTGGTGGATGATATAGATATATTCAAAAACCTAACAATGTGGCATCATCAGATTGGTTATATTCCACAAATAATTTATTTGTCGGATGATACGATTCGCAATAATATTGCTTTTGGCATAAATGAAGAGGAGATTGATGAAAAAGCTGTTAAAATAGCATTGCAGAAAGCACAACTATTGGAGTTTGTGGAAATGCTTCCTGATGGTTTGGATACAGTTATCGGTGATAGAGGAATAAGATTGTCTGGGGGACAGAGACAACGAATTGGAATTGCAAGAGCACTTTATCACGATCCGGAAATCTTGGTATTGGATGAGGCGACATCGGCATTGGATAATGATACAGAAGCAGCGGTTATGGAATCAATTGAAAGTTTAAAAGGAAGCAAGACGATGATCATTATTGCACATCGTTTGACTACGGTCAAAAATGCTGATATTATTTATGAGGTAGGAGAAGGAAAAGTTGTAGAACGTTCTGCTGAATATGTATTTGAGAAAGAGAAAGTAAATTGATATTTTTATTTATATTAACGATATTAACGGGTTTTCAGGTTCTATTAGCGGGACATATTAGGAAAAAATAGAGAATTGTAAAATATCATATTTATCTATAATGCAAAATAAAAACGGAGGAAAAGCTATGAAGCTGGTAGTAGCAGGAACCGGTTATGTAGGTCTTGTGGCAGGTGTATGTTTTGCGGAAATGGGACATGATGTTACTTGCGTGGACGTGGATGAAAATAAAGTAAGGCTGATGGAATCAGGAGTTTCGCCGATTTATGAGGCGGGACTGGAAGAACTGATGAAAAAGAATAATGCAGCCGGACGTTTACATTATACGACAGATTACAAATCAGCATATCGGAATCCGGATGCGATTTTTATCGGTGTTGGGACACCGGAGCAGCCGGATGGTTCCGCCAATCTGAATTATATTGCGACTGTGTGCAGAGAGATTGCGGAAAACGTAGAACAGGACTGTCTGGTCGTTGTAAAGTCTACCGTCCCGGTTGGAACCAATGACCGTGTGGAGCAGTTTATTAAAGATTTCCTGATTCGCAAAGAGCTGCATATTGAGGTTGCGTCTAATCCGGAATTTCTGGCACAGGGGTCTGCAGTGCATGATACGCTCCATGCTGCGAGGATCATTATTGGCACAGAGAGTGTTCAGGCAGAGGAAAAACTGAGAAAAATTTACGAGCCCTTTCAGCTGCCGATCGTGGCGATGAACCGTCGGTCAGCGGAGATGACAAAATATGCCTGCAACGATTTTCTGGCACTGAAGATTTCTTATATGAATGATATTGCCAATTTATGTGAGAAAATGGGCGCTGATATTGAAAAAGTCGCAGAAGGAATGAGCTATGATGCAAGAATCGGAGCGAACTTTTTAAAAGCAGGAATTGGTTATGGCGGAAGCTGTTTCCCGAAAGATACAAAAGCACTGAAATTTCAGGCAAATCAGGTTGGATATCATCTGCGCACCGTAGAGGCAGCGGTAGATGTGAACACGGAGCAGAAAATCCGGCTGTTTAAAAAGGCCAGCGACCGTCTGATCACCTTTGAGCATTTAAAAGTTGCAGTATTGGGACTTGCATTTAAGCCGGGTACGGATGATCTGCGGGAAGCCCCGTCTCTTGACAATGTGAAGCTTCTTCTGGATAACGGAGCAGACATTTATGCCTATGATCCTGTTGCAGCGGAAAATTTCAGGAAGAAATATCCGGAGGGAACACATGGAAAGGGAACGATCACTTATGTGAAAAATCCGGAGGATGCACTGCAGGATGCGACAATTTGCTTTATTTTCACAGAGTGGAAGGAAGTAAAGGCGATTGCACCGGAGACCTATTCCCAAAAGATGAGAACACCTCTTGTATATGATGGGAGAAATGTATATGCGAAAGCAGATATGGAAAAGGCTGGGGTGGAGTATTACAGCATTGGAAGATAGATAGTGGAAGAAAGGAATTCAAATGGAACAGACAGATAAAATTTTGATTACCGGAGCGGCAGGTTTTATTGGTTCCTATCTTGCAGAAAAATTATTAAAGGAACAGTTTCAGGTAATCGGTATTGATAGTCTGAATGATTATTATGATGTCAGATTGAAAGAAGAGCGGTTAAAAAAGCTGGACGGTTATACGAATTTTAAGTTTATTCGAATGGATATTGCGGATGCTGCTGCAATGAAGGCGCTGTTTGAAAGCGAAAAACCGGATATCGTAGTAAATCTGGCTGCACAGGCAGGAGTGAGGTATTCTATTACGAATCCTGACGCATACATCCAGAGTAATCTGATTGGATTTTATAACGTGCTGGAATGCTGCAGGCATTCCTATGACGATGGAAATACAGGCGTAAAGCATCTGGTTTTTGCGTCCAGCTCTTCGGTGTATGGCGCAAATAAAAAAGTACCTTACAGCACAGAGGATCAGGTGGATCACCCGGTTTCCTTATATGCTGCGACCAAAAAATCAAATGAGTTGTTGGCGTATTCTTACGGAAAGCTGTATGGTATTCCGGTTACAGGACTTCGTTTCTTTACAGTGTATGGACCCATGGGAAGACCGGACATGGCGTATTTCGGATTTACGAATAAGATGGTAAAGGGCGAGAAAATCCAGATTTATAATCATGGGGATATGTATCGTGACTTTACCTACATAGATGATATTGTAAACGGGGTTTATCGTGTGATGGGAAAAGCACCGCAGGAGGATGAAAACGGTGTAAAATATAAGATATACAATATCGGAAATAACCAGCCGGAAAGCCTGATGTACTTTGTAGAAACACTGGAGACCTGTCTGCAGAAAGCGGGAGTGATCTCAAAGCCTGCAGAAAAGGAATTTTTGCCGATGCAGCCGGGAGACGTTTATCAGACCTATGCGGATGTCAGTGAATTGGAAAAAGATTTTGATTTTCGGCCGTCAACACCTCTTTCGGAAGGACTGCAGCGATTTGCAGACTGGTATGCGGAATACTACAAGAAATAGTAGGAATAAAGAAATGAAAAAAAGCCGATTTAGAAGGATCATTTATATTTTGTGTGTTACAGCAATTTGCTTTATTCCATGTTGTTTGAAAGGAATATGGATGGGATCGGATGCTCCGTTTCATCTGGCAAGAATTGAGAGTTTAAACCAGGCACTTCAGATGGGAATATTTCCGGTAAAAGTGCATCCGTCGCTGGCATATTCCTACGGTTATGGTGTAGGTATTTTTTATCCTGATTTTTTTATTTATCTGCCGGCAGTTTTGAGAATGGCAGGATGTTCGCTGGAAGTTTCTTATAAAATATATATTTTCATTTTGCTTCTGGAATTGTTTGTTTCCATGTATTTTTGTGTACGAAAAAAAACAGGAGAGATTTATCCGGCGCTGGCGGCAGGAACATTGTATTTGTTCTCTTATCCTGTTATAGATGGAATTTTTAAAAGCTTTACACTGGCACAGACGCAGGCACTGGTATTTTTACCACTTGCATTGATGGGAATGGTTTTATTTGTCGAAAAGGATGAATTTCCATGGATGCTTGGAATTGGATTTACCGGATTGATTTATTCTCATGCGTTATCAACAGCGATTGCCCTTGTGTTATGCTTTGTATTTCTGGTGTTTCAGCTGCCAAAATGGATTGGAAAGAAGAAAAAGTGGTTCTATTTGATGACGGCAGTAGCGGGTGTATCCGGTATTACAGTTTCTTATTGGGGACCGATGCTGGAGCAGATGAAGGCTCAGAGCTATAGGGTATCACAGCCGTGGACGCATGTATCAAAAAATGTGCTTGCATTGCATAGTGCATTTGGAAAATCAGGTGTTGGAATTGTAATTTTATTGCTGAGTTGCTTGGCCATTTGTGCATTCGTCTGGAATAGGCCTTGTAAAAGCTGGAGCGGAGTAGGATATTTTATAGGGGGAATTTTTTTGATTCTCCTTACAACGAATCAGGGATTTTGGAAAACATTTGAAAAAGCATTTGATATCCTGCAGTTCCCGGGACGTTTGATGGGTGCAGCGTCGGTTTTACTGATCTTTGCCTTTGCCGTTATTTTTGCGAAGAATCAGAGCTGTGCGAAGTGGAAGAATCTTTCGCTGGGATGTGTTCTGGTATTATCTATGTTCGGCGGATTTTTTTACTGGAAAAGCAATGAAATGCCTGCAAGAGAGAATTGGGACAATCGAAATATCTGTGAGGAAATCGCAGGAATAGGTGCAGGGGAAGAATGGCTTCCGGCAGTGACAACGCGGGAAAATCTGCAGCAGCCTGGAATCGTGGTTTCAAACAGTGGAAAATCCTATATAGGGGAATTTCAGGGAAGAGAATTAGTTGTCAGGTTAAAAAAGGAAGATGCGCCATATCAGCTGCCATTGGTATGGTATAAAGGTTATCACGCGGAAACGGAGGATGGTTCGGCAGGAGAAATTAACCGACGCGGAAGCGACGGACTGGTGGAGTTGACAGATATTTCTGAAAAAGACGCTGTTGTCAGAATTTGGTATTTAGGGACGCCTTTTCAGAAAATATGTTATATAATAAACGTGTGTGCAGCTGGTACAATGTTCTTTATTGCGTTGGCTGCGCGACACAGGAGAAGAGCCATGGCACAATGAGCCGGACTCGCAGCTATGGATGAGGAAGAATTCAACATGAAACGAACAAACACCATTTTATATCTCGTTGTTCCCTGCTACAACGAGGAAGAGGTTCTGCATAAGTCGGCAGCGGTTCTTTTGGACAAGCTGGATCGGCTGATTCAGGCGGGGACGATTTCGGATAAGAGTAAGATTTTATTTATCAACGACGGAAGTAAGGACAGCACCTGGCAGATCATTTATGAGCTGACACGTCAGAACTGCAAATATGCAGGCTTAAGCTTTTCCCGCAATTATGGTCATCAGAGCGCGATCCTGGCGGGTATGATGGCTGCAAGAAGCAAGGCGGATGCGGTTGTGACAATTGATGCAGACCTGCAGCAGGATATTGAAGCACTGGATCAGTTCCTGGAATGTTATCAGAATGGCTGTGAGATTGTCTATGGCGTACGCAATGACCGTGATACCGACGGATTTTTCAAAAAGACGACAGCAGGACTGTTTTACAAGCTGATGCATGTGCTTGGCTGCCAGACGATTACGAACCATGCGGATTATCGCCTGATGTCAAAGAAGGCATTGGATGCGCTGTCAGAATTTCATGAAACGAACCTGTTTCTGCGGGGATTGATTCCGACGATGGGTTTCCAGTCGGATATTGTTTATTTCGATGTAAAGGAAAGAGAAGCCGGACAGTCGAAATATACATTGAAAAAGATGATGACGCTGGCAGTAGATGGAATCACTTCCATGAGCACCAGACCGCTGCAGATGATCGTAATCCTTGGTTTTTTGACCTTTTTGTTCAGCATTGGACTGTTTATTTCCTGTATCGTGGACTGGGCAAATGGTGCGGTTGTTGCCGGCTGGACGACAACGGTGGCTTCGACCTGTCTGATTGGCGGTATTACACTTTTATCCCAGGGAATTATTGGGGAATATATCGGGAAGATTTATATGGAAAGCAAAGGACGTCCGCGGTATATCGTGGATTCCATGATTCTGCGGGATGCAGAGGATAGCGCAGAGGAAGAGCAGGAAAATGAGCGTAAGGATTGATATTCATGCGGATGATTTTGGGGAATCTGTTCATGCAAGCAGAGATATTCTGGAATGTTTAAAGGATGGAAAATTGAACAGTATCAGTGTGCTTGCAAATATGAGCTGTTTTGAAGAATGTGTGAGGCTGTATCGGGAGGCACAGGAAGAATTTCCATGGCAGCCGGCAATTTCTGTCCATGTAAATCTGATGGAGGGCAGCTGCCTGTCAGATCCGAAGGACTTACCGGATCTGGTGGATGAAAAAGGACATTTTCAGATTTCCTGGGAAAAGTTGTTCTTTGTTTCTTATCTTCCGTCCAGAAACAGGTTCAAAAAACAGCTGAAAAAAGAAATTGAACTTCAGATCAAAGCTGTGGCGGGAGTGTTTTCAGAATTGAACCTGCAGGAGCTTCGTATAGATAGTCATCAGCATACCCACATGATACCGGTTGTAGCGGAGGCACTGTTTGAGGTATTGGAAGAGCAGGGCTGGAAAGCGTCTTATATCCGGGATGCAAAGGAGCCGTTTTTTGTATTTTTGAAAAAGACTTCTTTATACAAAACCTATCGACCGGTCAATTTTGTAAAGAATATTTTATTGAACTATTGTTCTGCATTGTTGCAGAAGCGGTTCCGGAATGCAGGGATGAAGCCGATGTATCTGTGGGGACTGATCATGAGCGGGCATATGGATGAAAAGCGAATCCGGCAGCTTTTACCGGATATAGAAAAAAAGGCAGAGCATAACGGCAGGATGCTTGAAATCCTGTTTCATCCAGGTCAGGTATTAAGAGAAGAAATATCTGATGAATTCAGTCAGGAAGATGCCATTGTGTTTCATGTTTCTCCAGATCGGAGTGTAGAAAAGCAGGCAGTTTATGCGCTGGATCTGGCACAAAAAGCGAGAAAACGATAGAGTGCACGTTTTGAGGGCATTCTATTGTCATGAATAAAAAGGAGAACGCTGATGGATAAAATAGCGGTACTGATTCCCTGTTATAACGAAGAAAAAACGATTGAAAAGGTTGTCCGGGATGCAAAAGCGGCGCTTCCGGAGGCTGTTATTTATGTATATAACAACAATTCTACCGACCGCACTGCAGAGCTGGCAGAAAAGGCCGGTGCGGTGGTGCGTCAGGAATATAAACAGGGGAAAGGCAATGTAATCCGCCGAATGTTTCAGGAGGTTGATGCACTGTGTTATATTATGGTAGACGGTGATGATACCTATCCGATGGAAAATGCGCGAGAAATGGCGGACCTGGTGCTGGAACGCAACTCAGACATGGTAGTGGGTGACAGGCTGTCTTCCACGTATTTTGAAGAGAATAAACGTCCTTTCCATAATATGGGAAACAGTCTTGTCCGTGCGTCGATCAATGCACTGTTCAAATCGGATATTCGGGATATTATGACGGGATATCGTGCATTTTCCTACCGTTTTGTCAAGACATTCCCGGTACTGTCCCGTGGCTTTGAAATCGAAACGGAGATGACGATTCATGCGGTTTATAACAATATGCAGGTAGATAATGTTGTGATCACATACCGTGACCGTCCGGAGGGCAGCGAATCCAAGTTAAATACGTATTCGGATGGTTTCCGCGTGCTGAAAACGATTTTCCGGATGTTCCGTCAGTATCGTCCCTTTGCATTTTTTGGGCTGTTGGCGCTGTTGCTGTTTGTGATTGAAGTTGGGTTCTTTATTCCGGTTGGAATCGAGTATGTGGAGACTGGTCTGGTGCCGAAGTTCCCGACATTGATCGCCTGCGGATTTGCAGGATTAGCTGCATTGCAGTCCCTGTTTGCGGGTCTTATCCTGCACAATCTTGGCGTGAAGGACAGAAGGGATTTTGAATTCCGACTGCAGATTGTGGGGAAAGATACGAAAGAATAAATAGTGTAAATAGAAATGCTGGCATAATACAAAATCAAACATCAATGCAGCTGGGGTGCGAGCAACGAAGGTTTCCCCGGCTGCATTTTTGTGATAAGGGTAGGAGAAAGCTCTATGCTGTTTAATTCCATAGATTTTTTGATATTTTTCCCGGCTGTTTTGTTGGTATATTTCATTGTTCCACATAGAATCCGTCCAACCTGGCTGCTGCTTTCCAGCTATTATTTTTATATGAGCTGGAATCCGGTACATGGAATATTACTCCTTGCAGTGACAGCGGTGACCTATTTGGGAGCGCGGCTGCTGCAGAGAATGGACTGTGAACGGGGAAAAAAGAAGAGAAATAAAAAAATTATACTTGTTGCAGAAGTTATCGCTGTAATTGGAATGCTGGGATATTTTAAATATACCGGTTTTTTCTTGGACAGTATCAATGTAGTGCTGGCAAAATTCTGTATTGCGCCAGTGGAAATAGAATGGAATATTGCACTGCCGATCGGAATTTCATTTTATACGTTGACTGCACTGGGATATTTGATCGATGTGTATCGGGGAAAGGCTGAAGCGGAACATAACTTCCTTCGATATGCGTTATTTGTTTCGTTTTTTCCACAGATTTTGTCAGGTCCGATTGAACGTTCGACGAATTTGTTACGGCAGCTTCGAGATAGCAGTATAAAACGTAATTGGAATACGGAACGGATTGCCTCCGGTTTTATTACAATGCTTTGGGGCTTCTTTTTGAAGCTGGTTATTGCTGATAGGATTGCAGTGATTGCAGATACAACCTTTGGCAGACCGGAATGCTATGGCACATTCGGACTTGTGTTGGGGGCAGTGAGCTATGGCATTCAAATTTACTGCGATTTCAGCAGTTATTCATTGATCGCACTTGGTGCAGCAAAAACATTGGGATTTGATCTGATCAATAATTTTGAAACACCCTATTTTGCGCAAAGCGTGACGGAGTTCTGGCACAGGTGGCATATTTCCCTGAGCACATGGCTTAGGGATTATGTATATATTTCGATGGGCGGAAACCGCTGCAGCAAATGGCATCAATACTGGAATATTCTGGTTACATTTATGGTCAGCGGATTATGGCATGGCGCAAACTGGACGTTTTTAATTTGGGGAGCGTTACATGGATTTTATCAGATTCTGGAAAAAGAACTTAGACCTGTTGTACGAAAAATAAACGGATATTGCCATACCAAAACAGCGTCGTTTGGATATCGTTTTGCAAAGGCTGCAGTAACCTTTGCGCTGGTGGATTTTGCCTGGATCTTCTTTCGGGCAGACTCTGTAAAACAGGCATTGTATTATGTGAAAAGGATGATTTCTTTTTGCGATATGTGGTCTCTGTTTGACGGAAGCCTTTATACGATGGGACTGGATGTACAGGAGATTCATATTCTAATGATCGGGTTGACTGGGCTTATTGTCGTGGATTGCCTGCAATATTTGAAACAGAAAAAATTAGCAGAATTATTGATGGGACAGTGGTGTGTATTCCGCTGGGCGATTTTGATTTGTTTGATTGTGAACTGTATTGTATTTGGCTATTATGGACAGGGATTTGAATCTGCAAACTTTATTTATTTGCAGTTTTAAACATATTCGCTTTCTGGAAGAGATGGAGAAGGAATGAAAAAAAAGAATGATCGAAATCGGATAAAAATAATCGGTTTTCTTCTGGTTGTTTGCATCGTGCTTGGAAAAACGACTTCCGTATTGAACTATAAAGATACGGGTGGTGGAGGTGGCTGGCAGCGATTTTATCATATGCCACAAAAAACAGCAGATGTGATGTTTTTTGGAAGCAGCCATGCACATTGTACAGTCGATCATGGTTTGTTATGGGATCAGTATGGAATTGCCGGTTATACATTGTCTGCTGGTTCTCAGCGGCTGGATAGTACCTATTATTTTTTGAAGGAGGCAATTCGGGTACAAAAGCCAAAGATTGCGGTCGTGGAGGTATGGGGAACTGTATTGGACGGAATGGAGTACAGTGAAGAGGCAATTTACAGAAATACACTTGGAATGCATTGGTCAAAAAATCTTTTTGAATTTGTAGATTATATGGCAGCAGGAATGGGAGAAAGCTCTTCGTATCGCAATCGTGTTTTATGTAAGCTTCCGATCATTCATTCGCGGTATAAGGAATTATCAAAAGAGGATTTTAAAGATGATTTGCCTTATATGAGAGGTTATCGGGGAAGCTTTGATATTGTGTCGTTTGAAACACCCGTCAAAGTGTCGGCAGATCAAAAAGCAGATTTAAATCCGGTATGCGAGGAATATTTATATAAAATCATTGAGCTGGCGAAGGAAAGCGGAACACAGCTGGTCTTTATGGCGTCTCCGTATATTTTATCAGAAGAGGAACAGATGCGTTTCAATAAGACTGCAGAAATCGCTGCGCAGGAAAGTATTCCGATGTTGGATTATAATCAGCTGAGAGATGAAATCGGGTTGGATTATGCAGTGGATTTTCGGGATTCCGATCATGTAAATAACAGCGGTGCTGCAAAGGTAACAGATCATCTGGCACGTTTTTTAACTGCAAATTATGAACTGACGGATCACAGGGGAGATTCAAAATATAAAGATTGGGATTTGAATAAGCAGTATCTGGATGATAAAAGAGAAACAAATAGGCTGAACGGGCTTACGGATGCAGGCAGCTATTTACAGGGAGTCAGTACATTGCAGAACCGTACGGTGATTCTGTCTTTGAACGGAAACTATATGGCAGCGGGAGATTCTTATTATGATGGTCTTGCTGCACTTGGAATATGTTATGAGGATTATCAAAAGGGCGGTGTTTGGATTTTTGAAAATGGCGTTCCGACACTGTATTTGAGCGGAAAAGAATACAGTCAGAAGTATCCGATCAAGGATGGAGAAATTTATGTAAAATCTGAGCTCCATAACGAAGATTGTGAAGATACGGAGTTGATTTTGAATGGGAAAAATTATAGCTTTGTAGAAAACGGACTCAATATTCTGATTTATGATCAGGATACGAAACAGGTTATCGATCATGCAGGAACCGATATTTATGTAAGCTTTGAGATGATACGAGAGGATGCAGCAGAATGAAGAGAAATTTAAACTGGAAAAAGGTCTGGAAATATTCAGTTATATTCTGGGGGGTTATTTTTGTAGTCAGCCTGATTCCTATTATATTGCTTTCTACTTATAATTTTCCCTGTGCGGACGATTTGGGATATAGTATTTACACCAGACATGCGTGGGTAGATACTCATAATCTGTTTTCCGTGCTGGGAGCAGCAGGGCGAAAAGTAGCTGAAAGTTATCAGATCTGGCAGGGAACATGGGCGTCGATCTTTTTGATGGCATTGCAGCCAGGAATTTTTGAGGATGGAACATATTGGATTGGAACACTAATGCTTTTGGCGGCATTGATTTTTTCCGTTTATTATTTCATGAAGGTATTTTGGGGGAAATGGCTTGGAAGTTCAAAAACACAGCGATTTATTGTAACCTTTTTGTTTCTTTTCTTTGGAATACAGTTTTTGATTGACAAAACGCAAGGGTTATTCTGGTATAACGGTGCATGTCATTATATCTTCCCGTGGTCTGCATTGCTGGCACTGGCTGGAATTGTCGTTTCCATGACAGTGGATTCCAGGCACGGAAAGAGAAAATCGATTATTGGAATTCTGCTGGCAATTTATATTGGCGGAGGTAATCTGGTTACAGGACTGGAATGCGGAATATGGCTTGCTCTGGGAATTTTATTGACTGTATTATGCCATAAAAAGAAGCTGCTGGGACAAGTGCTGAAAATCGCAGTATTCTGGGGAATTTCCTTTGGATTGAATGTGGCGGCGCCTGGAAACTGGGTTCGTCAGGAAGAATTTTCTTACAGACCGGGATTGATTCGTTCCGTGCTGCAGTCTTTTTATTATTGCCTGGATTATGTATTGGGGCAGTGGACGGACTGGAAGATTATTTTATTTGTCATCCTGATATCTCCGTTTGCGATTCATGCAGTTCAGGAATATAAGGGAAATTTTTCTTTCCGGTTTCCGGTGCTTGTGCCGCTTTGGAGCTATTGCGTGTTAGCGTCTATGTTCACCGAGAGCATTTATGCAGGAGGCGGTCCGGGAGCCGGACGAATTTATAATGTAATTTTTCTGACCTATCTGATTCTGATTATGTTGAATCTGGTATATTTATATGGATGGTACTGGAAAAAATATGGTTCCGGGAAGAAAGTAGAAGAAAAAGACATTCAACTTTGGCATATCGCATCAGCGGCAGGGGCGGTATTTTGTTTTCTGATTGTAGCAGGTGTGACGCCGGATGCATTTACCAGTGTTTCAGCAGCAAAATCGTTATTAAACGGCGAAGCACGGGCTTATCGGGCGCAGGAACAGGAAAGAGTAGCAATTTTAGAGGATGCTTCGATCGAAAATGCAGAGCTGAAAGAATTTCAAAATAAGCCGTATCTTCTGTTTTACGAGGATATCGAGGCGGATACGAATAACTGGAAAAATGTCCGGATGAGCTCTTATTATCGCAAAAACAGTGTAATATTAATCGAGAGCGAGACGGAATAATCTGATGAAAGCGTAGAGAATTGTGCAGATAAAATTTGAAGAACCGTGGTATTGGAGAATTAGTGAACTGATTTCAATTTTTGGTGGAATGATAATGTTGTCCTTTGGAGAGAGGATACAGAAGAAACTGAAAAGACAGAAAAAACGGAGGCTTTTACGGTGAAGAAACTGGCAGAATGGATTAGTATAAAGAAAATAGCAGTAGCTGTCGGATTCGCATTTTTTGCGTCGATGGTACCCAACTGGTTATTGGCGTTTATCGCCAGACCTTCGGGGGACGACTACGGATATTCTGCAGCAAGCCATCAGACGTGGCTTCATACGCATTCTGTGATCGAAGTGCTTCGGACAGGTCTGGAAACGACAAAGCAGATGTGCCAGGTCTGGAATGGAGACTGGTTCAGTGTTTTTATATTTACGCTGATGCCGGAGGTCTTTGTATATAGAAGTTTTTGGATCGTACCTGTGTTCTGGACACTGGCAATGATTGCAGCCACTTATTATATGGTACATGAGGTTTTTACAAACTATTTTGGCTTAAAATGGTATGAAGGCGGAGTAGTCACATTATTGATCCTGCTGATGTTTTATCAATGGATTCCAAGCTCCGGAATCGGTATGTACTGGTATGTTGGAGTAATCCATTATATGATGCCCCATGTTTTGGCAATGCTTTTGATTGGATTTTTACTGAAATATTTAAGAACGGACAAATTCAGATATATTATCTTTTCTGTTTTTGGAATGATCGCAATCGGAGGGAGCAGCTATTATTCGGCATTTCTGGTTTTATTTAGTTATGTATTGATGTTTGTGATCGTGAAAAATAAAAAGCGTGCAGGGATATTTGCATTCCCGATACTGGCCGGAATAGTTGCTCTATATTTTCAGGTTACGGCACCCGGAAATGCAGCCAGAGTAGGCGGAGAGCAGATGGGCTTCAGCGTAGGAAAAGCAGCTTTCACGATTGTAGAAGCATTGTGGCAGGGGGCTGTAAATGTAGTAAATTATTGGAGGGAGACTCCACTTTTATTTGTGCTGTTATTCTTTGTGGCAATCGTAGCATGGGAATGTCTTTCAGAAGCAAACTTAAAATTTGAGTTTAAATATCCGGTATTATGGGTTGGCTATATGTTTGGCGTGTATGCGGCAATGTATGCACCGGAGCTCTATGCAGCAACGGAGGTGTCCGGAGGACCTGGAACGGTGGAATATCTGACGTTTATTTTAACGTCAGTTTCCTCCGTTATCTATGTAGAGGGCTGGATCTTGCGGAAACTGGAACTGCGTCATACCCTGAAAAGAAGAGAAATTTATCATAAATATATCACAGTTCCGGCTGTCTTCGTTTGCCTGGTTTTGTGTCTGGTATTTAGGGGAAATCTGAAGGATTCGTTATTTTACAGCTCCTGCAGTTATATTGCAAGCGGTCAGGCAACAGATTTTAAGGAACAAATGGAATCCCAGGAAAGAATATTGCGGGATGATTCCATTAAAGAAGCATATCTGTGTCCGACAAATCCGGAGCAGGGACCATTGATGCATATGCCTGTCATCAAAAATCCGGAAGCATTTACCAATAGAGTTGTCGGAAACTTTTATGGAAAAGATATGGTTACGACAACGGAATGAACATCAGATAACAATTACAGATAGGATGAATCCAGCGTAAAAATAAAGGAGAACAGTGTGAATAAAAAGCTTCATATCGAAATGCTGCGGATCATAGCGGTAGTGATGGTCGTCTTGAATCATTCGGATCTATATTATACCTATTATACAAATACGGATAGTGTTCTTACGTTTTCCGTGTCGTTGCTTTTGTCCTGTATTTGCAGAATTAATGTTCCATTATTTATGATGATCACAGGCGCATTGCTGATTCCAAAAGCCGAGAGCTGGAGTGTGATCTTTAAAAAGAGAATTTCCAGAATGCTTGTAGTATTAGTTGCTTTTTCTGCGCTGATGTATGGTCTGCAGTGCTTTGCATGGAATCAGGATACATTTTCAGCAATGGCATTTGTGGAGAAGCTGTTTAAAAATGAGATTCAGACTTCTTACTGGTACCTGTATGAATATATAGGAATTTTGATGATGCTTCCATTTCTTGGGGCAATTGCGAGAAATGTGGATTTGGATTGCATGAAATATTTTTTGGGATTGGGGCTGATCATTAAAGTCGGAATGTCTATCGTCGGACAGTTTACGGGATATTCTATGCCGATGAGTCTCTTTGTACTGCAAAATAATGTCTTTTATGTTTTGCTGGGATATTTTCTGGAAAAAGCAGTTAGTACAGAAAAATGCCGACAGCTTTCCGGGTGGAAGTTATCGGCTGGTCTGGCAGGGAGTGTGATAGCAGCTGCAGTTATGGTGATTGCTGACAGAAAGCTGAGTGGGGAATATCATGAATCCGTATTGAATCTTATGATCCCGCTGATGGCTTGTGCAGTTTATCTTGGTGTCCGCAGATTTTTTGTAATGCATACGAATATCAGAGGAGCCGGGATCATAGCATGTCTGGGCAGCTGTGCATTTGGCGTATACTTACTGGAGCATATCGGTCAGAAGCTATTCCTGAAGCTATATTTGCAGCTGGCAGATCGGACATTCGGAATATTTGCATGCTCTGTTTATATCTGTTGTATTTTGCTGTTTAGTTTTGTATGTACATGGTTTATTCGAAAAAGTAAAATAGTAAGAAAATTTATTTAGCAGATTAGTGCAATTTTTTTTGCGGAAGCATTTTTAATGCCGCATAAAAACCGAATATCGAAGCGATAAAGCCGCGGTAAGTATACCAGTAGCACCAGGAAGCATGGGAGGATGTAACGAAAATCCATGCAAAGGGAACAAGGCTGACGCAAAGAACTGGTATGATATTAGCAAAGGCGTGAACTGCTTTCCGCCAGTCGATTTTTAACAGAGAATATAAGGCATATCCGCCAAGGATGATGAAATAAGGCCATTTCAAAAGCACACGAAGGTTTCGAAAAATCGCGCCGAATTTGGTAATTGCCTCTCCTTCGATCACGGTTTGCCCAGTATGGACAGTGAACTCAGATATGGCATTGGCAATAATATTTTCGTGTAAAAGGATGCTGCTGATTGCCCATTTCCCAAACCACATGCTGACATATCCGAGTCCGAAACAGATTCCGAGGATCAGGGTCTGGCGAACCGTTGAAGTCCAGCTGGGGAGACTTATCTTATATTCCAGAATCAATACAAGGATCAGCGGAGTACAGAGCGCTGCAAGCGGATAAGTAAGAAAATCGAAGTACACGGTAATAATTCCTAATCCGAAGAAAAGATAAGGATACAAATTTTTCTGATAGAAATATTCATGTTTCTTTAAAATGATAAGCATCGAAAGCATTACAATATAATAAATGCTTGAAAATTGAAGCGACATTGCAGTTGAAACCGGATTGAGGACAATCAGCGACATTGCAAAAGGAAACAAATATCCGGTTAAATTTTTTTGAAGAAAGTATTTTATAACGGTCAGTAAGAGAAGGAGCTGCAGCATCATATTTAACATACGCAAATCGGCATAATCCATCAGGAGCAGGAGCGGTTTTAACCACACCAGATATCCGTGCCAGTAGCGGGTGTAATCCACAGTCTGATCCGGAGTTTTATTTTCCCATGCGTACTGAATCAGGTCGATGCAGCAGGACGTAGTATCGGAAAACGTAATTCTGGAAACACGCAGCGCATTTTCGAGCGCAGAACGGTTTTGGGCAGGATGGATGGCGTCCAATAACATGATCGCATCGGTTTCATTGTCGAGCTGGGAAGATTTATATCCCTTTGCCTGCTGTGGATAAACGCCTTCCGTATAAAAAATATCGATGGAGCTGCGGACATTAGCTTCCATGCGATCGGTAGGAAGTAAATACACAATAAAGAGTGCAGCTAATCCAACAAAAATACTGATTAACAGAATAAAAATGTAGTTTCGTAAATTTTTCATTTGTGAAAAGTCCTTTACATTATGAGAGTATTGTGATTATAGCACATGGATAGTATGAAATCCAGTGACAAATCTTTCGAAATGTGGTAGAATTGCTCCAAAAACGAGAAAGGAAAGGCTTATGACATTTCAGTCCTATCTATTTTTGTTCGCATTTTTTCCAGTATTATTTATCGTTTATTATGTCCTTCTGAAAAAAAAGAAGATAAAACTTGCAGATATTTTTCTGGCAGCGATGTCCTTTGTTTTTTATGCGTATGGAAATGTAAAATATCTATATTTCCTCAGCCTGGAAGTGCTTGTAAATTACGCTGTTTACAGACTTCTTGTGTGGCTGGAATATCAAAAGAGTTATCAGAAAGTAAGAAAGTGGCTTTGTGCTGGAGCGGTTGCCGGAAATCTGTTCCTTTTATTCTATTATAAATATTACAATTTCTTTGTTGAAAATTGGAATGGGATTTTTCATACAGAGCATAGCTTCAGAACGCTAATTGTTCCGCTGGGAATCAGTTTTATTACATTTCAGCAGATCGCATTTCTGGTGGATGCGTACAGAGGGGAATGTGATAACTGTACGCTGCTGGAATATACGGTTTTTGTGTCATTTTTCCCACATATTTCATCAGGACCGATTATGACACAGGATCAGTTTTTTCCGATATTGAGAAGTGAAAAACGTAAAGAGATCGACTGGGACAGGATCAATCGGGGAATTTTCCTGTTCATATTCGGACTTGGGAAAAAGGTATTGCTGGCGGATATGTTCGGACAGGCTGTGGATTGGGGATATGGGAATATTGCCGGCTTGAACGGTATGAGTATGTTTTTGATTACCGTTTTTTATTCGTTCCAGATCTATTTTGATTTCAGCGGATACAGTGATATGGCGATTGGAATCAGCTGGATACTGAATTTGGATTTACCGGTTAATTTTAATTCTCCGTATAAAGCATATTCGGTCGTAGAATTCTGGAAAAGATGGCATATTTCGCTGACCAGGTTTCTGACAAAATATATTTATATACCGCTGGGCGGAAGCAGGAAAGGGAAACTGAGAACTTATTGCAACACGATGATCGTTTTTCTGTGCAGCGGAATCTGGCATGGTGCAAGCTGGATGTTTGTTTTATGGGGAGCGCTTCATGGCGTCGCTATGGTATTGACAAAGGCGTTGAAATGTTATGGGGAGAGGATTCCCCGGATTTTGAAAAGAAGCGTGACACTGCTGTTTATCAATTTTACATGGATTATCTTCCGGACAGCGGATCTGAAAGAACTGAGAGAAGTTTTCCGTGCATTTTTAAAAGGTGGAATTTCGATCAATCCAGACCTGTTTCAGTTTTTTGGAATAGCAGGAAAAGGAGTTGAGGAATATGCGGTTTTGTACAACATCCTCGTCTTTTTAGCTATAATCGGATTTTTAGTCTTTCTGTTAATTGCTCCAAATGCCAAAGAAGCAGTAGAAAAAATGAAGTATAAAATTTGGCATGGTTTTGTTGCTGCAGGAATTATAGCGTTATGTGTTTTGCGTTTTTCCAGCGTGAGTTCGTTTGTTTATTTTAATTTTTAACAGGGGAAACAATGGAGAAAAAATATTTTTTCAAAATAATTGGAATAATTGTATCTGTTATCGCAGCGATGGCAGGAATTATGATATGGATAGATCCTTTTTATCACTATCATAAACCGCTGCCCTATATTTCCTATATGAGCGGTGCTGATGTATATTCCAATGATGGGAAATTAAAGCATTTTGATTATGATACGTTGACGATTGGAACGTCTATGGCGATGAATTTCCGAAAGGAAAATGTAGACGCTATATTGAACGTAAATTCGCTGAATGTATATTATCTTGGGGAAGGTTATAAGGTTATCAATGAAGGTCTGAAAACTGCACTTGAGACACATCCTGATTTAAAGCTTGTGGTTCGGACAGTAGACCCAGAGTGGTTTGTATCGGATCCGAACTGGAAAGGTAGGGAGTCATATCCAGAATATTTATATGATAAGAATCCATTTAACGATGTATATTATCTTTATAACAAAGATGTGTGGAAGGATAATCTGATTCCATCGGTAATTCAGTCTTTTCAAAATGGATTTCAGGGAGAAGTGAAACAGGAGGGCTTCGGAAGTCAGGGACTGAACGGAAAAGAAAAAATATTAAAAAATTACATGCGGCCGGAAAAAGAGATCAAAGAGGTTACACAGGAAGAAACAGAAGAGTTTCTGAGCTATCTGGAAGAAAATTTGGACGTAAATATTTTACAGGTAATCAAAGACTATCCGGATGTAGAATTTTATCTTTTTTTTCCTCCATACAGTATTTGCTGGTGGGATCAGTTAAACCAGAATGGAACTGCGGTGCTGGAACGCAGAATTGATCTGGAAAAATATGCAATTGAAAAGATACTGCAATTTGACAACGTTCGTCTCTTTTCTTTTTTTAATAATTATGATCTGATCTGTAATTTGGATTATTATGTAGACAGTGCTCATTATACGGGTGACGTGAACAATATGATCCTGCAATGGATGAAATCCGGCGAGTATGAATTGACAAAAGAAAATTATGAGGATTACATTGCAAAAGAGAAGGCATTTTATACCTCATATGATTATGATCAGCTGTTCGGGGAACAGCAGTGAAAAACAGCGTGTTGAATCCCTGCTTGTTAAAAAGCAGGGATTTGTAGTATGATAAAGAGTATCAGAACCACAGAAAGGAACACACTTATGCTGCACGAACTGGAATATCCATTTGACAGTGAATATATTTTAAAAAAATCAAAAAGCTTGAAGCGTCGTCTGCTGGAGGAGAACACCCAGCGGATTCCGAAGAAGATCGCGGTGCTGGGAGGCTCTACGACCCATGATATTATCCGGATTCTGGAGCTGTTTTTGCTGAATCAGGGAATTGAACCGACCTTTTATGAATCGGAGTACGGAATGTACTGGGAAGATGCGATGTTCGGCAATGAAGAATTGAACGCGTTTGGACCGGATCTGGTTTATATTCATACGAGCTTTCGAAACCTGCGCAGTCTGCCGGAGGTAAAGGATTCCCGGGAACAGGTGGAGGACAAGCTCAGATCGGAATTTGAACATTTTCAGGTGATGTGGGAGAAGCTGGCGGATACCTGGCATTGTCCGATCATTCAGGATAACTTTGAACTTCCCTATTACCGTTTGATGGGAAATCAGGATGGTGCGGATTTTCACGGCAGAACCTGGTATGTGAACCGGATGAACCAGATGTTTGCAGATTATGCGGCAGAGCATCAAAATTTCCTGATCAACGATATCTGCTATCAGTCGGCGGTATATGGTCTGGATGAATGGTCTGCACCGTTTTTCTGGCACATGTACAAGTATAGTTTGTGCCTGAAGGCGATTCCATGGATGGCACACAACGTTGCGAATATTATGAAGTCGCTTTACGGAAAAAATAAAAAATCGCTGGTGCTGGATCTGGACAATACGCTTTGGGGAGGCATTGTCGGGGATGACGGTCCGGAAAATCTGGAAATTGGACAGGAAACGAATCTGGGACAGGTTTATGCGGAATTTCAGTCCTATGTGAAGTCACTGAAAGACTATGGCGTGATGTTGAACGTCGCGTCCAAGAATGAAGAGGAAAATGCACTTGCAGGCTTGAATCATCCGGCAGGGGTGTTGAAGCCGGAGGATTTCCTGATCATTGCGGCAAACTGGGAGCCGAAGAGCCGGAATATTCTGGAAATTGCGCATCAGCTGAACATTTTGCCGGACAGCCTTGTGTTTGCAGATGATAATCCGGCAGAGCGGGAGATTGTGCGGCAGCAGGCACCCGGCGTGACTGCGCCCGAGATCGGCAAACCGGAGGATTATATCCGCGTGCTGGATCGCGGTGGTTATTTTGAAGTGACGTCGCTTTCGGAGGATGACCGCAAGCGAAATGAGATGTATCAGGCGAATTTGAAGCGCGAAAAGGCGCAGGCATCCTTTGCGGACTATGCAGAGTATTTGAGATCCCTGGATATGAAAGCCACGATTCGAAGCTTTGAACCGGTTTACATGGCAAGAATCGCACAGCTGACCAATAAGAGCAATCAGTTCAATTTAACGACTCAGCGTATGACACAGGCACAGATTGAACAAATGGCGGCGGATGATTCTTATATTACCTTATATGGAAAACTGGAGGATAAGTTCGGGGATAACGGCGTTGTTTCTGTTGTGATCGCCCAAAAGGAAGAGAAAGCAGCGCATATCCGTCTGTGGCTGATGAGCTGCCGCGTCCTGAAACGGGATATGGAGCTTGCAATGCTGGATGAGCTTGTGGAACGGTGTCAGGAAGCAGGAATCGAAGAAATTTACGGATACTATTATCCGACGGCGAAAAACAACATGGTACGGAAATTCTACGGAGAGCTGGGCTTTGAAAAGTGTTCGGAGGATGAGGCTGGAAACAGTGTCTGGAAGCTGAATACAGCAGGCTATGAAAAACGAAACCATGTGATCGAAGTGGAGAGCTGAGTATGTTATTTCAGTCATATATTTTTATCCTGCTGTTCTTTCCGCTGTGTCTGCTGGGCTTCTGGGGGCTAAAGCGCCAGAAGCTTTTGCAGCTCTGGCTGATTGCCTTTTCCCTGTGGTTTTACGGAGCAGCGAGTCCGTATTATCTGTTGCTGCTGCTGGGCAGTATTGCATGGAATTATGCTTTTTTTCGCGCCATAGAGAGTGGCATTAGGCGTGTTACAGAGCGTGTTTCCGGGAGTGCTATGGAGCGCGCAGAGTATGGGATGGAACGTGACAGCTCCCGGAAAAGACTCTTGTTAGGAATTGGAATTGCAGGAAATCTTGCATTACTTTGCTTTTTTAAATATTTTAATGCAATATCGGCTGGCTGGAGTCAGATGAAAGGACTGGAGGATCCGATTCTGCAGCTTGCATTGCCCCTTGGCATCAGTTTTTTTACCTTTCAGCAGATTGGATTTCTGGCAGATGCTTATAAAGGAGAGGTTGGGGCGTGCAGCCTGAGGGAATATGTCCTGTTCGTTTCCTTTTTCCCATATGTGTCGTCCGGACCGATTGTTAATGCACAGGAAATGCTGCCGCAGTATCGGCAAATCGGTCGGCAGCGTCTGGATTGGGCAAAGTTTGCAGGCGGACTGCATCTGTTTGCGCTGGGGCTGTCAAAAAAGGTGCTGCTTGCGGATACCTTCGGCAAGGCGGTGGATGCAGGCTATGGCAATGTGGCAGGGATGTCCGGCACGGATGCCTGGCTGGTGATGCTGTTTTATACGCTGCAGCTGTACTTCGATTTCAGCGGCTATTGCGATATGGGGCGGGGCATTGCTCATATGCTTGGCATGGAGCTGCCGGTGAACTTCGATTCTCCCTACAAGGCGTCCAACATCATTGAATTTTGGAAACGCTGGCATATTACGTTGAACCGTTTTCTGAGAAAATATGTATACATTCCGCTGGGCGGCAACCGGAAAGGTACAGCGCGGATGTATTTGAACTTATTTATTGTATTTCTGGTCAGCGGAATCTGGCACGGCGCAGGCTGGAACTTTGTCCTGTGGGGAGCGCTGCATGGTGCGCTGTATCTGGTTACTCGGGCATGGCAGCGAAAGCAGCCACGGCAGCAGTGTGCGGCGGATGCGCATGTTCAAAGTGGAACGAAAAAATCCGACGTACTTTCTATAGTCCAACATGTGCTTTGCGTCGCTCTGACCTTCCTGTTTTTGAACTTTACATGGATGCTGTTCCGTTCTGCAAATCTGTTACAGGCAGGTGAGTTTGTCGGACGGTTAATCGGCGGTGGCTTTGCAGCTCCGGCGGTTCAGATCACAGAGGCGTTCAATTTGGAAGAGTTTTGGTATGTGATCAAGATTTTACATCTGGATCGTCTGCCGGGAAGCGAGCTGTACTTATGCTTTGGTTTTTTGGCAGTGGCGCTTTGGATCGTCTTTTTTGCACGCAACGCAGGTGAGCGGGAAAAGAGCTTTGAACCGAATGGGAAAACGATGTTCGTGACGGCATTTTTGATGATCTGGTGTGTGGTGTCATTAAGCGGTGTAAGCAGCTTTTTGTATTATCGGTTTTAGAAGGTGCCGGTTTGGCTTAAATTGAGGAGTAGTGTGAAAAAATAAGCGTGATCGCTTATTTTTCGCACTGCTATTTGTGCCGCAGGCGTCACAAAGTAGCTATGATCGCAGAGCAGAACTGGAAGTTCTGCTCGCGATTCCTTCGGCGCAAGACGCCTGCGGAATGGAGATTAGAATGGAAGAAAACGAAGGAAAAGAAAAAAAGCAGAAAAAAATGCAGCCGAAGCGCTGGTTTGCCGGTTTTCTGGGCATTTTTCTGGCGGGACTTGCAGGATGTATGGCACTGGTGATCTGGGTCGATCCTTTTTTTCAGTATCATAAGCCCCTTGCGTGGTTCCCGTATCTGGTGGATAACCAGGTCAATCAGAATCCGGGATTGGCAAAGCATATGGATTACGATGGTATTTTGATCGGTTCCTCGATGACTGCAAGCTTTAACACAGACTGGTTTGAGGAGCTGATGGGAATGAAAACCCAGAAGCTTTCCTATAACGGATCTTATCCGAAGGATCTGTCCAACATCATGCAGCTGGTATTTGACGCAAAGGGCGATCAGGTCAAGGCTGTGTACATGGCGGTGGATCAGTCCACATTTTCAGCAGATCCGGAGAAAACCAAGTTTCCGGTTACGGATTATCTGTATGATGATAACGTGTTCAATGATGTTCCATATCTGTTGAACAAGGATGTGCTGCTGGATTACATTCTGCGCCCTTTGGCGGATCGAAAGGATGCGTCGGACTGGGCGGAGTTGTATAAGCCGTGGTGGACGGATGAATATTATAACAAGGCAAACGTGCTGATGTACTACGAGGCGGCAGAGGAAAAGCAGGAAGAGGAAGCACTTGCGGCGGATTATTTTAAGGATGCGGTTGAGGAAAATCTGCAGAAAAATATTCTTCCGTATATTGAAGCCCATCCGGAGACGGAGTTTTATATTTTTTATCCCCCCTACAGTATTCTGTTCTGGAACGATGTAACGCGGGAAAAGGAGCTGGAGGCGGTCATCGGCAGACTGGAATATATGACGGAACGATTGTTAAACTATGAAAATGTTCATGTGTTCAATTTTCTGGGAAAAGAAGATATTATCTGTAATCTGAACAATTATGCGGACTATATGCATTATCATAAAAATGTCTGCCGGTATATCACGGAGTGCTTTGCAACCGGTGAAAATGAACTGCATCCGGAAAATTATGGGCAGGCGTTTGATGAGATCAGGACACTGGCGATGAGCTATGATTATCCTGCGATCTGGGACGACTGGTACGACACAACACCGCGGTATGGGGAGGAATAAAGATTGAAAAATAAAATTTTTCAATCGCGAGATTTGTGTCTGCGCGCGCTTGACACAAACTCGGCATGCGCAAAAAAACGTGCGCAGAAATGAGAGGAAAATATGCTGCAGAAAGCATTGGGATGTCTGTTTGTGTTTGGAATTGCCCCGGTCGGGATCGGCGGACTTTGGACAAAAGGAATGGGGCAGAAAAGAGAAAAGATTTTGAACCTGTATCTGGCAGGTTTTTTGAGTGAGCTGGCGGTATTTCAGTTAATCGCAGTGCCGGTGATGGTAAAAGAAGTTTATGGGATGAACCTGCTGGTGTATTTGACGACTGCAGTTTTTACAGTGCTGGCTGCGGCGGGATTTATCTGGACGCTTCTGCGGGAACGATACTTGCGGAAGCAGACTGGGCGGAATGAGGACGTGAATCAGCAGCAGGCGGGGCAGGCGCAAGCGTGCAGTCTGCGAAAATCGACGATTTCGGGCACTGGCAACGGAGCACGGAACCGCATACGGCGAACGGCAGTTCAAAATCCGGAGCGTCTGCTTTTCTGGCTGCTGTTTTTGGCATCAGTGGGATATCAGATGTACATGGCCTTTGCCTATGCTTCATTTGATGGGGATGATGCGTATTATGTAGTTCAATCTGTATTGGCGGATCAGACCGGAGTGTTGAACCGGATTCGTCCCTACACTGGACTTTCTACGGACTTAGATATCCGTCATGCCCTGGCGACGCTGCCGCTGTGGATTGCCTATGTGGCGCGGATGACAGGCATTCATGCGACGATTGTGGCGCATACGCTGCTGCCGCTGATTTTTATTCCGCTGACCTATTATGTGTTTGTTCAGATCGGCAGAAAGCTGTTTTCCGACGGCTCTGTCAAGCTTCCGATTTTTCTGACGCTGGTTTCCATTATGCAGATCTGGGGGAATATTTCGATTTATACGAATGAAACCTTTTTCCTGACGCGGACCTGGCAGGGAAAATCGGTGCTGGCAAATCTGATCTTGCTGGTGGAGCTGTGGCTGATGTTGGAGCTTTGTGCGCGGGAAAAAAATAGGGAGAGGCAGGAAGAAACGGGATCGCAGCTGCCCTACTGGCTGCTGCTTGCAGTCAATCATATCGCAGCGGCGATGATGACGAGTATGGGTGCGTTTCTGACGGCGATGCTGTTCGGCATTACGGCGCTTGTGGCGGCGATCCGATATCGGAGCTGGTCGATTTTGTGGAAAACGGCGTTGTGCTGCATTCCGAATGTGGTTTATCTGATGTTGCTGCTGGTTTTGTAAGTGAAAGACGGCAGTTTGCAAAACACCTGTGAACTGCATCGATAGGAGAGATTGCGTTGAAAGAGATTGTGACAATTTTTCAGAATTACTGCGGCAGCGGCTGGTATCCGGTACTTTTTCTGGCTGCGCTTTTGTATTTGCTGGTGACAGAAAAGAAAAAACAGATCCGTGTGGTGCTGGTGGAAAGCTCTTTGGTGATCACGGTTTTATTCTTTCTGCCGTTTACAAAGACGGTAATGAATCTGCTGGGCGAAGGAGAAACCTATTACCGGATTTTGTGGCTGCTTCCCATGGCGGTCGTGATCGCTTATGCGGGGATCCGGTTGTTTGGAAAGCATTACCGGATCGGCTTTGTTGTTTTGGCGCTGGTGCTGGTGCTGACCGGAAAATCGGTGTACAACAGCCCGTATCTGTCAAAGGCGCAGAACCGGTATCATATTCCAAATTCCGTGATCGCGATCTGCAACGAGATCATGCCGGCGGAGGAGGAAGAGCGCGTCTGGGCGGTATTTCCGCAAGAGCTGATCTACTATGTACGGCAGTATACCTCGGAGGTGCAGATGCCGTACGGGCGGGAAATGCTGGAGGCGTCCTGGGAGTGGAACTGGGACACGCACCCGATTTATAAGATTATGCGGGAGGATACGATTGATCTGGATGCGCTTTCGCCGCTTTTGACGGAGTACAACTGCCAGTATCTGATTTTGAACAAGAGTGTTCCGTATACCGGCGATCCGCAAAAAAACGGACTGACGAAAATCGCGGATATTGAAGCATATGAGCTGTACCGGAATGAAGCAGTGGAGATTGCGAAGAGGAAAGAATAGGAAAAGAATAACAAACCGGGAGCCTGCGCAGTGTGCACAGGCTCCCGGTTTTTATGCAAGATCCATTTACTGTTTAAATACTTTTCCAAACCGCTCTGCGATTTTTTCACGACCCTTTTGGTTCAGATGATATCCGTCCGTCAGGCAGTCGGTATCCTCCATTGTGATCGCACCGTAGTAGTTGTCGATAAAGGATACGCCGTTTTTGCGGCAGGCTTCGACTTCCCAGTTGAGGTAATCGACCATCGTGCCGTTGCCGAGATCATCGCGGTCGATGTCGATGGTTTTGCCGTTTGCATCCGTGAAGGTGCCGTAGGGCTGGGAGAGCAGGTAAATGCGAATATGCGGGCACTGCTCCTGGAAAAGCTTGATTGTTGCGGTTAAAGCGCCGTAAACGGTTGTCAGGTTTTTATCGTTTGCCTCGTCGTAAACCGTGCGGTCGTCCCTGTAGTCCTGCAGGTCATAGAGGATCACGAGGTCGTCCACCTTGGAAAGGTCAACGCTCTTTAAAGTTTCGAGCGCCTGCGCGGCAGCTTCGGAATTCATCTGCGGGACGATGACGTCCATTAGGTCGAAATTCTGGTTGAGCAGAGCAGCCGCAACCCAGTAAAGGCTGACGCCATCCAGCGGATAGCTGTTGTCAAATTCCTGATGCTTCATGGAAATGGAGCTTCCGGGGAACGCGGCGTTTAAAATGGTGGCATTTGCGGATTTTTCCATCAGGGCAGCCAGACCGGTGTCGGAGCGATCATCGGACAGAAGGTCGTTTCCGAGGGCAAGAACGGTGGTTACCCCATCATCCTCATGTCCTTCGAGCATTTCCGGATCGAGAGGCTGGAGATAATCCATAACCTCAACATCGAACTCTGTAGTCGTTTCATTTGGGTCATAATCGGACTGACGGCCGCGGTTCCAGAGAAACAGCCGGACAATCGTTACAACGAGGATGATAGAAAAGACGATGACGAAAATCACATGTCCGGACGGACGCCCGGAGCTGGAAGAACGACGCCTCCTTTTACGGCTTTTTGTATGGGAATGGGTATGATTTGAATGCTGATTTGGTCTGCTGTTTTCTGCGGTAGAATTATTTTCTTTCATAAAAAATCTGAACTCCTTATGGTTTACTGTCAATTTTGACCGGTAAAAAGTCGTTTTGATACATTCATCTTAGCATTCAGCCCCACAACTGTCCAGACAGGGGGCAAAAGATTCAAAATAATTTAAGAATCTTAAATCTTCCTAATCCGTGAGAAAGATGATATACTGGAGCAACAGCGAGTCAACATGCTTGCATGATTGACGAGCGGCGACAGTAGCCCATGAACGAAGTTTATGGGCGAAAGCCGGTAACGAACGAACAGCCTGCGTAAGCAGGCAAAAAAGCACGTTAGCGCGGGTTCGTGAGTGCACTTTCGGCGACCAAAAAGGAATTTTTATATGAAAAAGAAACTGAATTTACGGGATTTTGCCATCCTGCAGCTTGTCGTGCTGATCTACACCAGCTCCACGGTCATCAGCAAAATCGCAGCGCAGTCCGCGGAGAGCGGAAGAGGATGGACATTTTTGCTGCTCTACGGAGCAGAAATCGGAGTGCTGGGCATCTATGCGCTTTGCTGGCAGCAGGTCATCAAACGGGTGGAACTGTCTGTGGCGTATGCGAATCGGGCGATGGCGCTTTTATGGTCCCTTTTGTGGGCGGTATTACTGTTCGGGGAGCAGATTACGGTGAAAAAACTCATCGGCGTCGGACTGGTGCTTGCCGGGACGCTGATTATCAACGGAGGAAAGGAGCAGGAAAATCATGATTGATTATCATTACTTCTTTCTGATCGGCTCCGTGCTTGTGGCGGCGGTCTCCCAGGTTTTATTAAAAAAGGGCGCCCTGCATCATTATGAAAGCTGGATTCGGGAATATTTGAATCCGTGGGTCATCACGGGTTATATTTTGATGTTCGGCTCCGTGTTTTTAAGTATTATGGGACTTCGGGGCGTGGATTTTTTCAACGCCCCTGTCATTGATTCGCTGGGCTATGTATTGGTTCCGGTCTGCGGTGCGGTGTTTTTTCATGAAAAGCTGACTGCTCGCAAATTAGTGGGAATATGCTGCATAGTTCTGGGAATGGCTGTGTTCTACCTTTGAGGTCAGCTGCAGCCATTTTGCATAATCGTAGGAGCGGCGCATATCTGCAGTGCAGGCGGCAAGCTCCGCCGGATCACCCAGACGGTCGCGGAAGGCACGTCGGTCTGCCGGGGCGAGATTGACATATTTCAGATAGGAAATTTTGAGTTCATTTAAATGGCCGCGGCAGGCGGGACAGTATTTTTTGTGCCCGTTCAGCATGTGGATTCGTTTACAGTGACGGCAATAATGGATGTACATCATAAGCGTAACTCCTTTCTTTTGGGTGACAAAAGTCTTTGTCCGGATAAACATATTGTGCCATTTAGACAAAAAATACACAACGAAAAAACGTTTACAATTTTCGACAGGAAAGCTGGCAGGAGGGAATCAGTGGAGGAACAGTATAAGAAGAAAAAAACGGGAAGTGCCAAAAAAGCGGCTCCCCATGGGATAAAAGATAGAAAGAGCGCATCAGAGCAGAAAAAAAAGGCGCAGCGCGCAGAACGTATTCCCGAGCGGAAAAAGTCGAACTGGGACGATGGAGAATTTCTCGACGACTGGGACGAGGTATCCGGCAAAACAGCAGCGCACAGCAATAAGCGCCGCGTGAAAAAGCCTGCTGGAAAAAGCAGTCAGACCTTTCATGAAAAAAGCAGTCAGAACCGCACTGTAAAGCGCTCTGCGTCCGCATCGACCGCAGCATCCGGCAGAAACCGAAAACACCGGTCTGCCAGAAAAGAGCCGATGGCGGCGCTGGATATCGCGATTGCTCTGACGGGCGTGCTGGTTTTGGCGGCGGCAGCGTTTACGACATCGATGTATCTGGGACGAAACGAGCAGAATAAGCAGATGGAGGCGGTGGCTGCAGTCGGGAAAAATCTGGAAGCGATCGGGATGTCCGGGGAAGAGGTCCTGTCGGCGGTCGCTGTCGCAGCGCAGAACGTCTCGGAGGAGGCTTCTGAAGAAGAGACGACGGAGACGGAAACCGGATATGAGGAAAAGGATCTGGAAGCCAATGTCGACGTTATTTTAAAGCTGTCTTCGATGCAGAAGGATATGAAAATTAAATTCGCGGACAAAAACTCCGGTAAGCTGATAGGAAATCAACCCTTTACCGTAAAGCTGGAGGGCGCGTCGAGCCAGAACGCAAAGGATGACGACAAGGACGGCGTAATTTATTTAAAAGACTTAAAAGCAGGCGATTACGTCGTTATCGTGACCGGACCGGATGAAATCAGCGGCAGAAAAGCAGCCGGAATTTCCGGGCGAGTGACGGTAAAGGACAAGATTGAGTATAAAAAGGTCGACGTGACGGACGAGATCAAAAAGGAGTCGGAGATCAACGTGGCGAAAGAGGATACCGCGATTGCACCGGCAGTGGAATCGGTTCTGCAGGATACTGTGGAATGGGTTGCGTCCACCAAAACACCGGCAGGAAATGGACAGGAATATGAAGAGGTCGGCAAGTCCGATATCCCGGAGCCTGCCCAGGCAAGACTTCTGGAGCCGGAGATAAAATACGCATATTTTGCAAAGGAAACGCAGATCGCCGTTTTCGATCAGCCCAGGGAGGAATCCCCTGCGGAGAGAGAGAACACGCCGCCTTCGGAGAGCGAGTCTTCCTCCGAGAGCGAAAGCACAAAGCCGTCTGAAAGTGAAGGTACAAAGCCTTCGGAGAGCGAATCAGAATCCGGAAGCAGCAAGCCGACGGAAAGCGAGAGCACGAAGCCGTCCGAGAGTGAAAGTACAAAGCCTTCGGAAAGCGAATCTGCAACCGAAAGCAGCACTGCAGCGACAGAGCCGACGAAAACGCCGGAAACCAAGCCGGAGGAGATAAAGGTCAAGAAGATCACGATCTCAGGCTCTGCAACGGTTGAGGTTGGACAGACTGTTTCCCTTTCTGCAACGGTATCGCCGGACAATGCAGCGAACAAGTCCGTTCGCTGGGAAATCGTTTCCGGAAAAGAGTTTGTCTCGGTGGATGATAAGGGAACGGTAAAAGGCGTAAAAGCCGGAGAAGCGAAGATCAAAGCGGTCGCGCAGGACGGCAGCAACGTAGAGAGCGGAATCAGCACCGTGAAGGTGACGGAGAAAAAGATAAACCGCGGCGATACAAAGACCTTATTGAAAGATAAAAACGGCAACCAGCTGTACTGCAAGGACGGGGATAGCTACCGTGAGGCAACGACGGCGGATTATTATACGAAAGATAAATTTTACCGTAAAAAAGCGAATGTGGAATATCGGTATACCGGATGGCAGACGATCGACGGAAAACGCTTTTTCTATGACAAAAACGGGACCGCCGTTACCGGCGAACAGGTGATCCAGGGCGTGAAATACACGTTCAATGGGGACGGCAGCTTAAATACGGGAACTGTGATGGGAATTGACATTTCCAAACACAACGGCAATATCGACTGGAACGCAGTCAAAAACTCCGGCGTACAGTACGTCATCCTGCGCTGCGGCTACCGCGGCTCGGCTTCGGGTGTGCTGGTAGAGGATCAGAAGTTTAAGAGAAATATTCAGGGCGCGACGGCGGCAGGTCTGAAGGTCGGTATTTATTTCTTCAGCCAGGCGGTGAATGAAGTGGAAGCGGTCGAAGAGGCCTCCATGACGCTTTCTCTGATTAAAAATTACAGAATCACTTATCCTGTCTATATTGACGTGGAGAGCGCGAATGGGCGCGCAGACGGAATCTCCAAAGCGGCGCGAACGTCTGTCATCAACGCATTCTGCCAGACGATCCGTAACAGCGGCTACACGCCGGGATTGTATGCGAACAAAAACTGGCTGACGGAAAAGATCAATACAGGCGCCCTTGGCGGCTGCAAGATCTGGTTGGCGCAGTATGTTGCTGCACCGACCTATGGAGGACGTTACGAGATGTGGCAGTATTCGTCGAGAGGGTCGATTGCAGGAATCAAAGGAAATGTTGACTTAAACGTAAGCTATATGGGTTACTGATATTGTGACAAAATTTGATACGGACAGGGCGCTGCAGTCTGCAGGATATCCGTAAACTGCAGCGCGCATTGCCGGGAATGGCGGCAATGCCGTATTTTCCTGTTGGAAAAACACGGAAAATATGGTACACTGGAAAAAAATCAGGATTATGGGATTTTGCGTCCTTTTGCGCAGAATCGAAAAGGAGAAGAGGCATGAGAACCTATCTTGTTACCGGAGGAGCGGGGTTTATCGGTTCCAATTACATTCACTATATGTTCCGCAAGTATGACAACGAAATCCGCATCATCAATGTGGATGCGCTGACCTATGCGGGTAATCTCGAGAACTTAAAAGACATTGAAAACCGCGATAACTATACCTTTGTAAAAGCAAATATCTGCGATAAAGAAGCGATTGCAAAGATCTTTGCAGAAAACGATATTGACCGCGTAGTTCATTTTGCAGCGGAAAGCCATGTAGACAGAAGCATCAGGAATCCCGAGGTATTCGTACAGACCAACGTGCTGGGTACTGCCGTGATGTTAAACTGCGCAAAGAACGCGTGGGAGCTTCCGGACGGCACCTTTAAGCCGGGCAAGAAATTCCTGCATGTTTCGACGGATGAAGTATACGGCTCTTTGAGCGAAGACGGCGGCTATTTCTATGAGACAACCCCCTATGCACCCCACAGCCCGTATTCTGCCAGCAAGGCAGGATCTGATATGCTTGTAAAAGCGTATATGGATACCTATCATTTCCCTGCAAATATCACAAACTGCTCTAATAACTACGGCCCTTACCAGTTTCCGGAAAAGCTGATTCCGCTGATCATCAACAATGCGCTGCACGGCAAGAAGCTTCCGGTATACGGCGACGGCAAGAACGTCCGCGACTGGCTGTATGTCGAAGACCACGCAAAGGCCATCGACATGGTGCAGGAGCAGGGCAGACTGTTCGAAACCTACAATGTAGGCGGTCATAACGAAAAACAGAACATTCAGATCATCGAAATCATTATCGAGACCCTGCAGGAGATGCTTGCAGACGACGACCCGCGCAAGGCGCTTGTCAGCAAGGATCTGATTACCTATGTAGCAGACCGTAAGGGACACGACAGAAGATACGCGATCGCTCCCGACAAGATCAAGAAAGAGATCGGCTGGTATCCGGAGACGATGTTCAAAGAAGGCATCAAAAAGACCATTGCATGGTACTTCGAGCATGAAGACTGGATGGAGCGTGTAACCAGCGGCGACTACCAGAAATATTATAACGAAATGTACAAAGCCTGAGAAATTTCCGGACTGCCGGGAGGAAAATGCCGGACAGACCGAGAAAAACAGGGCTTTGTATACCAGAATGGGGACGGCGCGCGACACCGTTCCCCTTTTGGCGCATCTGGGCAGGAGCGCACGGCAATAGAACAGTGCTGCCGGGCAGTAGAACAGTGCTGCCGGGCAGTAGAACAGTGCCGCCGAAGCGATCCTGTAAAGCAAAATGTTTTTCATACAGGCGAATGAACGCATAGGAATGGAGGAATCTATGAAAGGTATCATTCTTGCAGGCGGCTCCGGAACCCGCCTTTATCCGCTGACCAAGGCGGTATCCAAACAGATTATGCCGGTTTACGACAAACCGATGATTTATTATCCACTCTCCACACTGATGCTGGCGGGCATCCGGGAGATTCTGATTATTTCCACGCCCAGGGATCTGCCTGCTTTTAAAGAACTGTTCGGTACAGGCGAGCAGCTGGGACTTTCGATGTCCTATGCGGTTCAGGAGACACCCCGCGGACTGGCAGACGCATTTTTGATCGGCGCGGATTTCATCGGAAACGACAGCGTTGCCCTCGTTCTGGGCGACAATATTTTCTATGGACAGAGCTTTTCCAGAGTGCTGCGTCAGGCAGCGGAGCGGGAAAAGGGTGCGACGATTTTCGGCTATTTTGTCCGCGATCCCAGAGAATACGGCGTGGTGGAATTCGATGAAAACGGCAAAGCGCTTTCCATCGAGGAAAAGCCGGAGCATCCCAAGAGCAACTACGCAGTTCCCGGACTGTATTTTTATGATAACGACGTTGTGGAAATCGCCCGCAACGTAAAGCCGTCTGCAAGAGGCGAGATCGAAATCACTTCGATCAACAACGAATATCTGCGCAGAGGGACGCTGATGGTGGAGACGCTGGGCAGAGGCTTTGCATGGCTCGATACCGGCAACCACGATGCACTGCTGGATGCGGCAGATTTCGTTGCAGCGGTACAGAAGCGTCAGGGCATGTACATTTCCTGCATTGAGGAAATCGCGTTCCGCAGAGGTTTTATCGATAAACAGCAGCTCTTAAAGCTTGCGGAGCCGCTGATGAAGACCAACTATGGAAAATATCTCGTAGAGGTCGCAAACGGACTTTAAAAACGGAACAGGAGAATAGAAAAATGGGAAAAATTTCAGTAGAAACATGTCATATCGAAGGTCTTAAGGTGATCACCCCCCAGGTGTTCGGCGACGCCCGCGGTTACTTCATGGAGACTTATAACTACAACGATTACAAGGAAGCCGGCATCGATCAGGTTTTCGTACAGGACAACCAGTCCGCATCCAAAAAAGGCGTTCTGCGGGGGCTTCATTTCCAGATCAATTACCCCCAGGACAAACTGGTGAGAGCGATTCGCGGCGAAGTGTTTGACGTTGCGGTTGACTTACGTCCCGGCTCCAAAACCTATGGTCAGTGGTACGGTGTGCTGCTTTCCGAAGAGAACAAAAAGCAGTTCTTTATCCCCAAGAATTTCGCACACGGCTTTGTAGTGCTGTCGGATTATGCGGAATTTGCCTATAAGTGCACCGACTTCTATCATCCCAACGACGAAGGCGGTCTGGCATGGAACGATCCCCAGATTGGCGTAGAATGGCCGATTCCGGAAGGAATGGAACTGACCTTGTCTGACAAAGATAAAAAGTGGGGCTCTTTTGCCGAATTTACAGAAAGCAGAAATAAATGAAGAGACTGAATAAAAAAACAGGAATCGCCATATTCACTGCGGTGATGGCGATTCTTGCCGTTATTATCCTTGTTTATCATAATCCCCTTGCCAATCCGCAGGATGAGCTGCTGAAAAAAGTGATTGCCTGCGTGCTGATCGTGGCGGCGGTCATTGCCTTTATCCGGTTATACGATAAGATCACGGTGCTGCCGGTGGAATTATACCAGAACCGCAGGCTGATCTGGAAACTGGCAAAGAGCGATTTCAAAAAGCGCTACGCAGGCTCTTATATGGGAGCGTTCTGGGCGATGGTGCAGCCGGTCATCACAGTTGCGATGTACTGGGTTGTTTTCGTGATTATTTTCCCGAACCGGACTGGTTATGCCTCCGGAGGCGTAGAAGGTGTTCCGTATATCCTGTTTCTGACAGCGGGACTGGTGCCCTGGTTTTATTTTTCCGAAGCTCTGACCAGCGCAATGGTATCGCTGCTGGAATATAATTACCTGGTAAAAAAAGTCGTATTCAAAATCAGTATCCTGCCGATTATCAAGATTATTGCAGCGACATTTATTCATGCGTTTTTCGTGCTGGTTTTACTGATCGTGGCAGCATTGAACGGCTATTATCCGAGCCTGTATACACTGCAGGTATTTTATTACAGCTTCTGCATGTTCGTTTTTGTACTGGCACTCAGTTATACGACCTGCTCGGTTGTCATTTTTTTCAGGGATCTGCAGTCCATTGTCAATATCTTTCTGCAGGTCGGTATGTGGGCAACTCCGGTGCTGTGGAATATCAATGATTTTCCGATGAAGCTTCAGATGATCGTGAAAATCAATCCGCTTGTATACATTGTGGAGGGCTACAGAAGCGCTGTATACGGAAAACAGTGGTTCTGGGAGGATTTTTACTCCACGGTTTATTTCTGGATTATCACGGTGGTGCTGTTTGGCATTGGCGCGCTGATTTTCAAGAAACTCAAGATTCATTTTGCGGATATCATGTAAAGGAAAACTGGTTATGGAACAAAAAGAACTGGCAATTCATGTGGACAGGGTGAGCAAAGTATACAAGCTGTACCGCAGAAACCGGGATCGTCTGATCGAATCCCTGGGACTGACAAAAAAGAAACTTTCCACGCCGCATTACGCATTAAAGGATGTCAGTCTGGACATTTATAAAGGAGAGACTGTCGGCATTATTGGCACGAACGGCTCCGGCAAATCGACGATTTTAAAGATTATCACCGGCGTATTACATGAGACGAGCGGCACTGTGCAGGTAAACGGCAGAATTTCCGCCTTGCTGGAGCTGGGCGCAGGCTTTAACATGGAATACAACGGCATCGAAAATATTTATCTGAATGGAACGATGATCGGTTTTTCTGAAAAAGAAATTGATGAAAAACTGCAGGATATCCTGGATTTTGCGGATATCGGGGACTATGTGTACCAGCCGGTAAAGACCTATTCCAGCGGTATGTTTGTCCGACTGGCATTTGCAGTTGCCATCAATATCGACCCGGAAATCCTGATCGTCGATGAGGCGCTTTCGGTTGGCGACGTATTTTTCCAGGCAAAATGCTATCGAAAATTCGAGGAATTCAAGAAAAAAGGCAAGACGATCCTGTTCGTCAGCCACGATCTGAGCGCGATCAGCAAATACTGCGACCGTGCGATTCTGTTAAATCAGGGCGTAAAGCTCGGAGAAGGCTCGCCCAAAGACATGATCGACGCCTACAAGCAGGTGCTGGTGGGACAGTACGAAACGCCTAAGGCTGGCGTGGATGTACCTGACCTGACGGCGGACGGGGATGTTCGGGCGGCGCTTGACAAACAGAAAAAGAAGCAGGAAGCGGCGCGCATGGGCGTCAACCCGGAGACACTGGAATACGGCACGAAGCAGGCGGAAATTGTTTCGTATTACATTACGGACAAAAACGACGTGCAGACGACCGCAATTTTAAAGGGCGACGAATTCACGATGCATATGAAGGTGAAAATCGGTCAGGATCTTCCGGCACCGATCTTTGCTTTTTCCATCAAAAACATCAAGGGCGTGGAGATCACGGGAACGAACACGATGTTTGAAAAGACGTTTCTGGAGAGCGTAAAGGCGGGTCAGGTGCTGGAAATTACATTCCGCCAGAAGATGCGCCTGCAGGGCGGTGACTATCTCATATCCCTGGGTGTGACAGGGTATGAAAAAGATACGTTTAAAGTGTATCATCGTCTTTATGACGTGCTGAATATTACGGTCGTGTCCGACAAGGATACGGTGGGCTATTTTGATATGGAATCTCAGGTTGAGGTGAAGGAGATTTAACGTATGCAGACAGGCAGGACAGAGAAGATCGGGAATGTTGTGCTGGATTATTCCCATTATCCGGAACAGGATTTTTACTGCGACGGAGCGTCGGAGGATGCGCTTTTGGAGCTGGTAAAAACAATCCCGCCCCGGGAATATCCCCAGGAAATCTATAAAGCGGCGAGCTGGGAGGTGCTTTACCACCTTTCCGACCTGCGGGAAAATATTGTCGGATGGCTGCCTGTTGACAAAAGCATGAAGGTGCTGGAAATCGGTTCCGGCTGCGGCGCGATTACGGGAAGCCTCGCACAGAAGGCAGGCAGCGTAACCTGCGTCGACCTTTCAAAAAAACGCAGCTTGATCAACGCTTATCGCCATCAGGACTGTGACAACGTGACGATCCATGTGGGCAACTTTTCGGACATCGAGCCGGATCTGCCGACGGATTATGATTTTGTCTGTCTGATCGGCGTGTTCGAATACGGGCAGAGCTATATCGGCGGAAAAACCCCCTTTCACGATTTCTACCGAATTATCAAAAAACATGTGAAATCCGATGGACATATCGTGATTGCGATAGAGAATAAACTTGGTTTAAAATATTGGGCGGGGTGCCGGGAAGACCACGTCGGCACGTTTTTTTCAGGCCTGGAGGATTACCCCCAGGGCGGTGCGGCTCGCACCTTTTCCCGGAGCGGTCTGGAAAAAATCCTGAAAGAATGCGGTGAGACGGAATATCATTTCTACTACCCTTATCCGGATTATAAATTTATGACGACGCTGTACTCCGACCGGTATCTGCCCAAAGTCGGAGAACTATCTAATAACCTGCGAAATTTCGACCGCGACCGGATGCTGCTGTTCGATGAAAAAAAGGTGTTCGACATGCTCATCCGCGAGGGACTGTTTGGACAGTACAGCAATTCGTTCCTCGTGATGACAGGGCCCATGACGGATATTGTATACAGCCGTTTTTCCAACGACAGAGCGGAGCATCTGAGCATCCGCACGGATATTCTGGAAAAGGACGGAAAACACACTGTCCGGAAATATCCGGCAACCTCAGCTGCCGCGGCACATATTGAAGCCCTGGCAGAGAATGAATGCGTCTTCACAGAACGGTTTAAAGGCAGCACCCTCTCAGTCAACCGTCTGGAGCTGAAACGGAATCCGGATGGATTGCCCTTTGCGGAAATCGAATATCTCGAAAATAGCCGGACATTGGAAGAGCTGCTGGATGAGTGCTTACAGAACAATGACGAAGCCGGTTTTGATAAGCTGTTTGACCGTTACTGCAAAATCGCAGCGTGGAAAGCGGAGGGGACGAAGCAGGATTATGACCTGACCTTCTCGAATATCTGCGTACAGGGTGATATCTGGACGATGATCGATTACGAGTGGACGACAGACAAGCTGACGCCGCAGCAGATCATCAGCCGGGCATTGAACTGCTATGGTCAGGAGGATCCGGTTCGGATGGAGCATCCGATTGTGAAAAAGCATCTGGAAGCCCTCGGCATCGGCAAAGAGCAGATGCGGGAGCTTTCGGAAAAAGAGCTGGCGTTCCAGCGCTTTGTCCTGCAGGAAAAGGACGGGCGGAGCCGGACGGCTCTTGGGCAGCTTCGGCATCTGATCGGCAACCGTGCTGTGCCGTATCAGGAATTTTTCGCCCGGGCGGACCGCAAAAAGGTGCAGGTATTTGAAGACTTCGGCGCAGGATATACACCGGAGCATTCTTATTATCAATATGATGCATATGAGGCGGACGATCTGATCAACGCCAGGATCATCTGCAAAGCAGGTACAAAAGCGATTCGCTTAGATCCTGCGGAGCTGCCGTGTCTGGTACAGATTCATGGAATCGAATGGCGCGGAAAAGCGCTGACGCGGGCACAGCTGGATCAGTGCCTGTCGACGAACGGACAGGTGCTTGCAGATACCCCGTCCCATGTTCCGACGGTACTGTTTGAAACAGGAGATCCGAACATCAGCGTTCGGCTGGATTGTCTGGACAACGAGGCGACGGATGGCGAAGCGCTGATCATCCGGGCACAGATCGCATGGCTGTCGGCGGAAATGCTGCAGGATATTCAGGCGCGCCTGGCGGCAGCGGCAAGGAGGAAAGGTTTTTGGTTTCAAAGATAAAAGAAACAATTCAGGATAATCTGGTAAAGAGAAGATACCGCTGGTATCAGGAGCAGATTCAGAAACAGACCCTCACCTATGACGAGTGGATTCGGGAAAAGGAAGCCCAGGAGGACGAGACACTGCGCGCAGAGCACAGGGTAGAGCACGCGGAGGTGATCTCCTACGACGAGTGCCGTGCAGATTTTGATGTGCGTCGGTATGCCCACGGCGCGACGCCGGCGGACATCCTGATTTTCCACGCGCCGGACGCAAGCCCTGACACGAGAGGCATTTCACATGTGCTCAGCTGGTTTGAAGCCCATCCTGAAACGGTGATCGCCTACGCGGACGAGGATGAAATCGACGAAGCCGGTAAGCGCAAAAATCCCTGGCTGAAGCCGGACTGGTCGCCGGATACACTGATGTCCTGCTTTTATTTCGGCGGATTCTTTGCGGTGCGCAGACAGGCGATGGAGAACTGTCCGTGGCTGGCAGATGAGAACCCACTGCGCAACCTTTATGACCTGGTGCTGCGTCTGACGGAAATTGAGAATGGAACTGCACATATCGACAGCGTGCTGTTTCATCATGAAAAAATCGAAGTCTGGGGTATGGAAGAGACGTATGATGATCTGAAAAAGGCGGCATATGTAAGAAGAGGCTGGCCTCTTACGCCCTCCGGGAAGGTTTCAATCATCATCCCGACCAAGGATCATCCCCATATTTTATCGAATTGCATTCATTCTGTCCTGGAAAGTGGAAACTACCGGGATTTTGAGATCATCGTTGTGGATAACGGAAGCAATGAACAAAACCGTGCAAGAATTGAACGGATGCGCGGCATGTTGAACGAGGATTTCCGGTTCGTTTATCACTATGAACCGATGGAGTTCAATTTTTCCAAAATGTGCAACCTTGGCGTGTCCATGGCGACCGGTGATTACATCCTGTTATTGAATGACGATATCGAAATTACGCAGGACAACTGGCTGGAAAAGCTGATGGAAAAGGCGGTTCTGCCCCACGTCGGCGCGGTGGGCGCAAAGCTGATCTATCCGGGCACGGAGATCATTCAGCACGCGGGCATCACCAACATTCATCTGGGACCTGCACACAAGCTGCAGTTCCGCTCCGATGCGCTGGAATTTTATTTCGGGCGCAACCGCATGGCGATGGATGTCCTGGGTGTAACCGGAGCCTGCCTTCTGGTGAAAAAAAGCATTTACGATCAGGCGCAAGGACTGTCCGAGAACCTGCGTGTCGCGTTCAACGACGTGGAATTCTGCTATCATGTATATGAAATGGGCTATTACAACGTGGTACGCAACGATGTGACGCTGACGCATCATGAATCCTTAAGCCGCGGTGCGGACGACAGCACGGAAAAGCTGCGCCGCCTGCATCAGGAACTGAATCTGCTCTATGAACTGCACCCGTCCCTATACGGAACCGACCCGTTCTATCACAGATATCTGGTAAAGGATGTGCTGGATGCGGAATTTTATACGGGCTGCCGTTATGATTTTGACAAAAGAGTGGAAAAAGTTTCTCCTGAGAAGATCGAGGGTGTTCTGGAACCGCAGTGGCATAATGAGGTGCTGCGCATCGGTGTGGAGTTCGCCGGGGACCTGGGGCGCTGGCAAAGGGGCACTGCAGGAGCAGGAACAGGCGACTGGATGATCCAGGGCTGGACGTGGGCACTGCAGGTTGACAACTGTCGGTACGATTTTTCCCTGTTGTTAAAGAAGGTGGATACCGGCTATATTGCGCCCGGCTCCAGTACGGAAGCACTTCCCGAGGATCGGGGCGAGGTCTGGAGGATTCCCTGTACGAGGCAGTTCCGCCCGGATATCGACGAAAATCTGCACGGAATTGTCCATACCGAGCTGCCGGGCGTGTGCGTGACCTTCGATCGGGACAGCCTGCCGGAGGGAGACTACCTGATCGGCTTTTTGTGGGAAGATACCTGCTCGCGGCAGAAGCTTTACCGCTTCAGTCCGGAAATGCTTACAGTGAGGAAATAATAAAATCATGGAAGAAAAAAAGGACTATCAGGACGCTTACGAGAAAGAACATTATAAAGCCGTTTATTTGGCAAACCGGGTCGCTGAGCTGGAGGATCAGGTGGACGATCTGCAGTTCAAATTGAACCGCATCAAAAACAATCCGATCTGGAAAGCGTCCGGCCCTGCCAGAAAGTGCATGCATTTTGTGATCCGCCAGAAGGACCGTTTGAAAAATTGCGGCAGCCTGTCGGGTGTGATTGCAAAGGTGCGCTATAAATCCTGGGAAAAGAAGGCGATGACCCATTACGGCACCCAGAGCTTCCCGTCCGCAGAGGAAAGACAGAAGCAGGAGGCGGCTGTCTTTGAACGGATGCCAAAGATCAGTATTCTTGTTCCGTTGTGGAACACGCCGGAAAGCTTTTTAACCGAGATGATCGGCTCCGTCCAGTGGCAGACCTACAAAAACTGGGAGCTGTGTCTGGCGGACGGTTCGGACGATGCGCACGCCTATGTCGGTGAATACTGCAAAAGGCTGGCGGCGCAGGATTCGAGAATCGTTTATCAGAAGCTTGCCAAAAACGAGGGCATTTCGGGCAACACGAACGAATGCTATAAGCTTGCATCCGGCGAGTTTATCGGGCTGTTTGACCACGACGATATTCTGCATCCCTGCGCACTTTACGAGTATGTAAAGGCGATCAACGAAAAGGATGCGGACTTTATTTACTGTGATGAGGCGACGTTTAAGAGCCCGGACATCAACAAGATGATCACGATGCACTTCAAGCCGGATTATGCGATCGACAACCTGCGCGCGAACAACTATATTTGTCATTTCAGCGTATTTTCCAGAGAGCTGTTGGATGGCACGGAGCTGTTTCGGACAAAATTTGACGGCAGCCAGGATCATGATATGATTCTGCGCCTGACGGACAATGCGAAGCATATCGTCCATGTGCCGAAGCTTCTGTATTATTGGCGCTCCCATGCAGGCAGTGTTGCGGGCAATATCGAGGCAAAGCCTTACGTGGTCGAAGCGGCGAGAGGCGCGGTTGCGGATCATTTGCGCAGACACGGCTTTAAAAACTTTACAATTACGAGCACTCGCGCGTTTGAGACGATTTTTAAAATCAGTTATGAAATTATTGGGGAACCGAAGATTTCTATCATTATTCCGAACAAGGATCATGTGGAAGACCTGCGCCGCTGTATCAGCTCCATTGTGGAAAAATCGACCTGGGAAAATTACGAGATCATTGTCGTGGAGAACAACAGCGAGACGAAGGAGATTTTTTCCTACTATGACGAGCTGCAGAATAATCCGCAGATCCGCGTGGTGACCTTCGAGGGTAAATTTAATTATTCGAAAATCAACAATTTCGGCGTCTCTCTTGCGACCGGAGACTATGTGCTGTTGTTAAACAACGATACGCAGGTAATTACGATCAACTGGATGGAAGAGCTTCTGATGTATGCGCAGCGCCCGGACGTCGGCGCAGTCGGCGGAAAGCTTTACTATGGGGATAAAACGATCCAGCATGCGGGCGTCGTGATCGGACTTGGCGCGCATCGGACGGCGGGACATGTGCATTACCGCCAGAAGCGGGAAAATTTAGGATACATGGGACGTCTGTGCTATGCGCAGGACATGACGGCAGTAACCGGAGCATGTCTTTTGGTGAAAAAATCGCTCTATGAGCAGGTCGGCGGTCTGGACGAGAGCTTTGAAATTTCATTAAACGATGTGGACTTCTGTTTGAAGCTGCGCAAGGCTGGTTATCTGAACGTCTTTACGCCCTTTGCCGAGCTGTATCATTTCGAATCGATTTCGAGAGGATTAGACGATCAGGGAGAAAAAGCAAAACGGTATAACGAAGAGTCCGAACGCTTCCGCAACAAATGGAAAGCTGAGCTGGAAGCCGGAGATCCTTATTTCAACCCGAATTTTTCGTTAGATAAATCTGACTTTTCTTTACGGGTCTGAAAAAATAGTGTATACTAACTTAAAGAAGATGCACTGCAGCCAAGGGAAGACTGACAGGCAGGGACGTAAGAGACGGCAGGCATCAGAAAAGATGGAGGTAGCAAAAGCGATGAATTACATGGATCAGTACAAATTCTGGCTGGAGGATTCCTACTTTGATGAAGGAACCAAGGAAGAGCTCCGCAAAATTGCAGATAATCAGGCGGAGATTGAAGATCGTTTTTACAAGGATCTGGCGTTTGGTACCGGCGGTCTGCGCGGTGTGATCGGAGCCGGAACCAACCGGATGAATATTTATACTGTCAGAAAAGCAACACAGGGTCTGGCAAACTACATTTTAAAGCAGGGCGGCGCTGAAAAGGGCGTTGCAATTGCATACGACAGCCGTTATTATTCTCCTGAATTTGCAGATGAGGCTGCACTGTGCATGGCTGCAAACGGCATTAAGGCGTATGTATTCGATGAACTCCGTCCGACACCTGAGCTGTCCTTTGCACTGCGTACCTTAGGCTGTATTTCCGGTATCGTTGTAACGGCGAGCCACAATCCTCCGGAATACAACGGCTACAAGGTTTACTGGGAGGACGGTGCACAGGTAACTGCCCCCAAGGATCATGAGATCATCGACGAGGTAGAGCATGTAACCGATTTCCATACGGTAAAAACCATGTCCAAGGACGATGCCATCGAAGCTGGTCTGTATCAGTACATCGGCGAAGAAATCGACGTTGCCTACATGGAAGAGTTAAAGAAACAGATCATTCATCCCGAAATCATCAAAGAAGTAGCGGATGAACTGAAAATCGTGTACACACCGTTCCATGGTACCGGCAACAAGCCCGTCAGAAGAATTCTGGCTGAGCTGGGCTTCAAGCACGTTTATGTTGTTCCCGAACAGGAACGTCCCGATCCTGCATTTACGACGCTGGATTACCCGAACCCTGAAGATCCCAAGGCATTTACCCTGGCATTAAAGCTTGCAAAGAAGGTGGACGCAGACATCGTTCTGGCTACTGACCCGGATGCAGACCGTCTCGGCATTTATGCAAAGGATTCCAAGACCGGCGAGTACATGCCCTTCACCGGCAACATGTCCGGCATGCTGATTGCAGAGTACATCCTGCGCGAGCGCACCGCTACCAACCGGATGCCGGTTGATCCTGTTATGGTATCCACCATCGTTACGACCAATATGGCAGCAGCGATTGCAGCAGATTATAACGTAGAATTAAGAGAAGTCCTGACCGGCTTTAAGTATATCGGCGAGCAGATCAAATGGATGGAACAGGCTGGAAAAGGCCACTATGTATTCGGTCTGGAAGAGTCCTACGGCTGTCTGGCAGGCACCCATGCAAGAGATAAGGACGCGATCGTTGCAGTAATGTGTCTGTGCGAGACCGCTGCATGGTGCAAGAAGCACGGCATGACCTGCTGGGATCAGATGCTTGCGCTGTATGAGAAATATGGCTACTACAAAGAAACTCAGTATGCTATTACTCTGAAGGGAATCGACGGCGCAGCCCAGATTTCCGCAATGATGGATAAGCTTCGCAGCAATCCTCCGAAGAATTTCGGCGACCTGCAGGTTGTAGAGATGCGCGACTACGATAAGGATCAGGTTAAAGATATGGCAACCGGCGAGGTTCGTCCGACCGGACTTCCCAAGTCCAACGTTCTGTACTTTGAACTGACCAACAATTCCTGGTGCTGTGCACGTCCTTCCGGAACCGAGCCTAAGATTAAATTCTATATGGGCGTAAAGGGAACCAGCCTGGAGGATGCACAGGCAAAGGTTGACAAGCTGACCGCTGACCTGAAGGCAATTCTGTAAAAGAAAAAGCCGGAGCACCAGCAGCGTATTTTGCAGCAAAAATGCAGCATGCGCTCTGGCATAGGGTTTATATCACGAATCAAAAGGACACGGCGCGTGCCCGGTGTCGGAGTTTTCCGGCACTTGGGCACGCGCAGGCGTCTGTAGCAGGAAAAGGAGTTCGACGGATGTCTGTTTTTTCCCTATCCAATCTGAAAAAAACCTGGTATTATCTGCAGAAAAACGGAATCAGAAATGCCGTGTGGGCGGTGTTAGAGCGGATTGGGCAGGAACAGGAGGTCTATACCTGGCAGGAGCCGGACGAAAAGACACTTTCGTTCCAACGGGAGCATTCTGCTTCCTTGCGCATCAGTATCGTCGTTCCGGCATACCGGACGAAAAAAGAGCATCTGGAGGCGATGCTTAATAGCGTGTCGAGGCAGTCGTATCCGCACTGGGAGCTGATTGTAGCGGATGCGGGAGGCACGGCAGAGTCTGTACAGGCCTGGGCAAAAAAGAACGGAATCTGTCTGCGGGAAGCGGCAGATGCATCAAATCTTGCAGAATGGAAGGATCAGAGCATCGTGCTCTGCACCCTTTCCGAAAACAAAGGAATTTCCGCCAATACGAACGCAGGAATTGAACTTGCAGCGGGAGACGCGGTCGGTCTGCTGGATCACGACGATCTGCTGACTGCGAATGCACTCTGGGAGATGGCGGATTGTCTGGAAAAAGAAAAAAAGCGCGGAAAACAAAAGCTTGTGCTGTTTTCCGATGAAGATAAATGCGACGGAGCGGCGAGCCGCTTCTATGAGCCGAATTTCAAGCCGGATTTTGACGGGGAAATGCTTTTGACCAACAATTATATCTGTCATTTTACGGTGATCGAAACGGCATTTTTGAAAGAATTAAAGCTGCGCAGCGGATTTGACGGGGCGCAGGATTACGATCTGATGCTGCGGGCGTATGCGGCAGGCGGACAGTTTGTGCATGTGCCGAAGGTGCTGTACCACTGGCGCTGCCATGAAGCGTCTACGGCGTCGAACCCGCAGAGCAAGCGCTACGCTTACGAGGCGGGGCAGCGTGCGCTGGAAGATTATTGTCTTCGAAAAGGCTGGAAGGCGACAGTGAGCGGGCTGAAACATCTTGGCTTTTATCGGGAAGACTATGAAGACAGTGTATTTTGCCAGCGCCCGGAAATCGGAATTTGGGCAAAGCCTCTGCCGGGGGGCAGGGATGTTTTTGGCATCCGGCATCCGAAAGGCTTCCTGGTGAGCGGACTGTATGAAAACGACGGTTCGATGCGGTATGCAGGGCTTCGGAAAGGATATTCCGGACCGATGCACCGTGCAGCGCTGCAGCAGAGCGCACCGGCAGCAGACCTGCGCAGCATGGAGGTTTGCAGCGCATTAAAGGAGCGTTACGCGCAGACGATAGCGGAATTAAAAGAAGCCTGCCAGGGGCTTCCGACGGCAGCGCAGGAAACAAAGATCCTTCAAAAGAGTATGGAATTTTGTAAAGAAGCGACAGCGGCAGGGTATGGGATTTTATGGGATCCGCAGGCGTAAGCCGCAGATAGAGCGCACCGCGGCAGGCGGCTTTGTTGCTGCGTAGGCAGGCGATCCGCGCTCTGAGGCTCTCTCTCGCGCGGACGGCAAACACAGGAAACATGAGGAGCAAAATCGGTGGATGAAGACGACCGTGGTAATACCGAACTATAACGGAAAACATTTTCTGCAGGACTGTCTGGACAGCCTGCTTCAGAGCACAGTGGAATTCGCCGTGATCGTTGTGGATAACGGGTCGACGGACGGAAGTGTTTCGTGGATACAGGAGCATTTTCCGCAGGTGAAGCTGATCTGTTTTTCGGAAAATAAGGGTTTTTGTACGGCAGTCAATACCGGAATTGAAGCTGCTGCTACACCGTATGTTTTTCTTTTAAATAACGACACAAAAACCGATCGCTTCTGTCTGGAACGTCTGGAAAGGGCAATGGAAGCGGATGAGAAGATTTTTTCAGTCGGGGCGAAGATGCTTTCGATGAAGGAACCGGAGCTTGTCGATACGGCGGGGGATCTGTACTCGGCATTTGGCTGGGCGTATGCGATTGGCAAAGGAAGGCCTTCTTCCAATTACACAGCGCCAAAGCGTGTTTTTTCCAATTGCGCAGGGGCGGCGCTCTACCGCAAGGCACATCTGGAGCAGATCGGAGGGTTCGACGAGCTTCATTTTGCATACCTGGAAGATGTGGATATCGGATACCGGGCGCAGATTTTCGGACTGAAAAATGTCACAGAGCCGGCTGCAGTCGTCTATCACGCGGGGAGCGGTTCTACCGGTTCGCGGTACAATGCGTTTAAGGTGACACATTCTTCGAGAAACAATATTTATCTGATCTATAAAAATATGCCGCTGCTGCAGCTGATCCTGAATTTGCCTTTTTTGCTGGCGGGATTTTTGATGAAACAGCTGTTTTTTATGAAAAAAGGATTTGGAGCGACTTACGCAAAAGGAATCCGGGCGGGAATCTGTTTGTCTGCTTCGAAAGCGGGACGCGCGCATAAGGTCCCCTTTGCAGGACGAAATTTGCTGCATTATTGCAGTTTGCAGTTACAGCTGTGGGTCAACCTGTTTCGGCGTGTGTAAGCGGTGAATGTGGGCGTACACAAGTGTTACGGTTTGACTGCGCGATTCGTAAAAATCCTTGTGCTTTGCTGGAAGGTATTGTATACTACATTTTGAATATGGGGACGAGCCGTAATGATAAAGGATAATCAACGTTATTTGAACCGGCTTCATGTTGTTGTAGATGCCGTGGTTACAGCAGCTTCCTATCTGTTGGCCTGGTGGCTGATGTTCGGGAGCCGCTTTGCAGATAAAGAAATAGGTGTACTGGACATGGGCATATATTTTTCCGCCCTTTATTTTGTTGTGCCCGGTTATCTGATCCTTTATTACTGGAACAAATTGTATACGCCGAAGCGTGTACAACGCCCGGAAAATGAAATACTGAATATTATCAGGGCGAATCTGATCGGAATTATCCTGTTTCTTGCAGGGTTATACCTCGCCAACTCCATCGACCGCGAGCTGCAGCATTTTTCCCGCGGCATGCTGGCATTATTTGCTATCATCAATACGATTTCGGGAATTCTGGTGCGTGCGCTGATCCGTAGAATCCTGCATCTGATGCGCAAACGCGGTTATAATTTGAAACACATTTTGCTGGTGGGGTATTCTCGTGCGGCGGAAGCTTATATCGACCGGATTATCGCCAATCCCCAGTGGGGCTATATGGTGCGGGGCATTCTGGACGATAATGTGCCGAGAGGCGCGGTTTACAAGGGAGTCAAGGTGCTTGGTTCCATCGATAACCTGCCCTTTATCCTGCCGGAAAACAAACTGGATGAGATCGCTGTGACCCTTGCGCTGCAGGACTACGACCGTCTGGAAGAGATTGTCAATCTCTGTGAAAAATCCGGCGTGCATACGAAGTTTATTCCGGACTATAACAGCCTGATTCCGGGCAAGCCTTATACGGAGGATCTTGGCGGACTGCCGGTTATCAACATCCGTTATGTCCCGCTGAGCAACACATTAAATGCGGTTGCAAAGCGCGCTGTGGATATTGTCGGTTCGCTTTGCGGATTGATAGTGACGTCGCCGCTTCTTTTGATCGTAGCAATTTTGATCCGTGCGACGAGTAAGGGACCGATTATTTTCAGTCAGGAAAGAATCGGACAGCACAATCATGCGTTTAAAATGTACAAATTCCGTACAATGTATGTTCAGGACACTAAGGAAGAAAAGAAGGGCTGGACGACGAAAAACGATCCCCGCGTCACAAAGGTGGGGCGGATTCTGCGCAAGACCAGCATTGATGAGCTGCCGCAGCTGTTTAATATCCTGATCGGGGATATGAGTCTGGTAGGTCCCAGACCGGAGCGCCCGCAGTATGTTGAGAAGTTTAAGGAAGAGATTCCGCGTTATATGATCAAGCACCAGGTTCGTCCGGGGCTGACCGGCTGGGCGCAGATCAACGGCTACCGGGGAGATACGTCGATTCGCAAACGAATTGAGTATGACATTTATTATATTGAAAACTGGAGCATGAGCTTTGATTTCAAAATCATGTTTTTAACTATTTTTAGAGGATTTATCAACGAAAACGCGTATTGATTTAGATGCGTGAAAAAAACACAAGGAGAGGAAAACATGTCAACAGGTACAAATAGCTCTAAGAGAGCACCGCAGAGAAGTGGCAGTTCCAGCAGCAGAAAAAAGATGTCTGCGAAGAGGCGTAAGGCAAAACAGAGAAGAAGAATCATCTTCTTTGCAGTGGAAATCGTAGCGTTGATCGTTTTACTGATTGCGATTGTCGGCGTCAATATGGTAACGAAGATTGACAAGATCAAGATCAATGAAGAAGATATTGTGGTAAACCCGCAGGTAGAAAATAATAAGGAAATGAAAGGCTACCGTAATATCGCACTGTTTGGTGTGGATTCCAGAAAGGGCAAGCTCGGCAAGGGCTCCCGTTCCGACACAGTCATGATCGCATCTATCAATCAGGACACCGGAGACGTCAAGCTGGTTTCCGTTTACCGCGATACCTACTTAAATCTCGGAACGGACAGCTACAATAAAGCGAATGCGGCATATGCGCAGGGCGGCCCGGAGCAGGCGATCAACATGCTGAATATGAACTTTGACCTGGATATCACAGAATATGTGACAGTGGGCTTTGATGCGCTGATCGAGACCATTGACGAGCTGGGCGGCATAGACATTGACGTGCACGATAACGAAATCGACCATCTGAACAACTATCAGCGAAGCATGTTCGTAGAAAATGAAAATGATGCGCTGAACGAGAACATCGTAAAGGTTACGCATTCCGGTATGCAGACGCTGAGCGGTCTGCAGGCAACCGCATATTGCCGTATCCGCTATGTCGGCGATGACTTCGGCCGTGCAGAGCGTCAGCGGAAAGTGCTGATGGCATGTATGGATAAGGCAAAGACCATGAGCCCGACTACTCTGGTATCGATCCTGAACAAGGTGATGGAAAATGTATACACCAACCTGGATGTGACGGAAATGGCTTCCATCCTGTCCGACGTTGCAAACTATCAGATCGTAGCACAGGGCGGTGTGCCATTTGAAGATAGTCGTGCAACCGGCACAATTGGCAAGAAGGGTTCCTGCGTTATCCCGCTGGATCTGGAAACAAACGTTGTCAAGCTCCATGAGCTGCTGTTCGACGTAACCGAGTACGAACCTTCCGATCAGGTAAAACAGTACAGCCAGAAGGTACAGGCAGACACCAGCCAGTATATGAAAAAGTAAAATATGGATTCTGTAAAAGTAGATGTTATTATTCCGACATTTCACCCGAAGGAACGTTTTCTGGCGCTGGTGGAGCAGCTGGAGAAGCAGGTGCTTGCGGTGAACCGGATTGTAATTGTAAATACCGAAAAAAAAGCGTTTGAAGCGCTGATGGATTGCGACACATTTTTAAAAGAGCATCCAAAAGCGATGCTGTTCCATATCTCTCAGGATGAGTTCGATCATGGAAAAACGCGGAACCTCGCTGTTTCCAATTCGGATGCGGAGGTGTTTGTCTGCATGACGCAGGATGCACTTCCGGCGGATGCGTATCTGACGCAGGAGCTGTGCAAGGCCTTGTTTTCCGATGAAAAAATCGCAGCCGCCTATGCAAGACAACTTCCGGAAGAAAATTGCAGCCGAATGGAACGCTATACGAGGCAGTTCAATTACCCGGAGCAGCCGTCGGTCAAAACAAAGGCGGATCTTTTGAGGCTCGGAATCAAGGCGTATTTTTGCTCGAACGTCTGCGCCGCCTATAAGCGCGATATTTTTGAACAGCTCGGCGGATTCGTGAATCATACGATTTTTAACGAGGATATGATTTATGCTGCCGGAGTGATTCAGGCGGGCTATGCGATCGCCTATGCAGCGGATGCGAAGGTGATTCATTCCCACAATTATTCCGGCTGGCAGCAGTTTACAAGAAACTTTGACCTCGGTGTATCCCATGTGCAGTACCCGGCTGTGTTTGACGGTGTGCCGCCGGAGGGCGAGGGCATGAAGCTGGTCAAAAAGACCGCCGTTTATCTTGCAAAAACCGCACCGTGGCTTCTGCCGAAGCTGATCTGGCAGAGCGGCATGAAATGGCTGGGCTACCGTTTCGGTAAAAAATACCAGAAGCTTCCGCCTGGGCTGGTTCGCTTCTGCAGTTTGCAGAAAGGCTACTGGAAGCAGGAGAAAGAATAAGACATAAAAAGTCGTTTCCGAAAAACTCCGGAAGCGGCTTTTTTCACAGAATGGACACAACTATTCGGTATACTGTCTGCAGAGCAAGCAGACGCACCGGATACGGCAGCGAATGAGAAAAGAGGTCACAACATGGGTTACGGATACGACCCGGAAGAAACAACCGGACAGGAGCATATGGACGACACAGCGCCGGAGAGCGGCGGGCAGGAATACACGGACAGTGCACAGAAAACGGATGCGTCGGATATGTCGGCATACAGTGGCGTGTCCGATGACACATCGGCATATAGCAGCGGAAGCACGGGTGCGGCGGATAACGCACAGAACGCATCCGACAATACGCAGGACACATTCAACAGCGCATCGGACGCTGACCAGGGCGCGCAGCCATCGCGCAGCCGCTACGAATATCAAAATTATTATAACGACAGATACCGGGGCGATGATTCAAAACAGAAATATGGCTATCAGCCAGGCGTACAGCAGACGCCTGCGCCCAAAAAAAGAGATTCTGCAGGCAAATGGATTGCTGTTAGCGCACTTGTTGTCATCTTTGTTTGCGTCTGCATTGGAATCGGTTTGATCGGAGTTTATTCGATCCGATCGGCAAATCAGCTGGATTCCGCGTCGGTCGGCGTTTTGGAGGTAGCTCCGGATGCAGGAGATGATGCAAAAAATCAGGAAGATGACGGAAACCATGCAGCAACAGACAGTCCCGAACGCTCTGAAGCAGGACGATCTGGAGATTCGTCCCTGACAGAGGATACAACAACGGGAGACGGACAGGTTGCTGTAGCATCGGAAATTGCACAGCAGCAGAGCGCATCTGCAGTTGTAACGGATGTAACGCAGGTTGTAGAAGCGGTAATGCCGGCGTGCGTTTCGATTACGAATAATTTTACACAGACGGTACAGGATTTCTGGGGACAGACTTATTCCCAGGATGAGACGGCAAGCGGTTCCGGGATTATCATTGGAGAAAACGAGCAGGAGCTTTTGATCGTTACCAACAATCATGTAGTGGACAGCACAGAGCAGCTGTATGTTCAGTTTATCGACGGGGAAACCGTAGAAGCGCAGGTAAAGGGTACCGATGCTTCCGCAGACCTTGCAGTCGTTGCAGTAAAACTGGATACCATTGCGAACAGCACAAAACAGGAAATCTGCATTGCAAGGATGGGAGATTCGGACAGCCTGAAAATCGGTGAACCGGCCATTGCGATCGGTAATGCACTGGGCTATGGACAGTCTGTGACGACAGGCGTTATCAGTGCACTGAACCGTAAGATAGAGAACAGCAATTCCGAAGAAGGAACTTCTCTGATTCAGACGGATGCAGCGATCAACCCCGGTAACTCCGGCGGCGCGCTGCTGAACATGCGGGGCGAGGTGATTGGAATTAACTCCAATAAGATCGGCGGCTCGTCAATCGAGGGAATGGGTTACGCGATTCCGATTTCGACGGCAAGACCGATTATTGAAGATCTGATGGAACGCCAGACGCGGACGAAATATTCCGAGGAAGAGCGCGGATATCTTGGAATTTCCTGCATCAATGTGACAAGCGATTTGTCCGAGAACTTCAGTATGCCCCAGGGAATTTTTGTGGCGCAGGTTTATTCCGGAACCGGTGCGGAAGCTGCCGGATTGGTGCGCGGCAACATTGTGGTGGCGTTTGACGGCGTAACCGTTCAGAATCAGGAAGAGCTGACGAAGCAGATGCAGTATTATAAAGCTGGGGAGAGCGTTGAAATTACGATTATGGTAAATTCAGCAAACGGTTATCAGCAGAAAAACGTGACAGTTACGCTTTCTTCCTATGACCAGATCAATGCGGCGAGCAAGGCTGCACAGGAAAGCAAACAGAGATAAAGAACGGAACCGGGATGGCTGGGCGAGAGCTGCAGTCATCCCGGTTTTGCGAATAGCGCGTGTGAACAGTAGCCATTTCTGTACAGGAGACAGTTGTTTAGAGAAAGTTTACTTGTCTCAGGAACGATCCTGCATTATACTTTTGATAGCAGAAAGCGGAAGATGAGGTAACCGACTATGGATGAAAAAGAATTTGAAGATATTTGTTATATTTGCCGCAGACCGGAAAGCAAGGCGGGAAGAATGTTCCACCTGCCGAATAACATCTGTATCTGCGACGACTGTATGCACAAGACGATGGATGCGGTAAGTCAGTTCGATTATCAGCAGATGATGAATAATCCGGTGTTCATGAACATGTTGAATAATCCGTTCAATCCGTATGGAGATCCGACAAAGTCGGATGGAACGTCAGGACAGAAATCTGCAGGCGGCGGAAACGAAAAAAGCGACGCAGAAACAACTGACGCACAGGATGGAAACAACGCATCCGACAACACTGCCGCTGACATTCTGGAGGCATCCGATGCGGATGACGATTCCAAGAATGACTCCGACGAATCCTCGGGCAATAGAAGAGGATTCCCGAACATCAGCTTCATCAATCTTGCGGATTTCATGAACGACGGGATGCCGCAGAAACAGAAGATCAAGAAAAAAGGAACCGGCACAAAGCCGTTGATCGATTTAAAGTCCATTCCCGCACCACATAAGATTAAAGAGCAGCTTGATCAGTATGTGATCGGTCAGGAATATGCCAAAAAAGTCATTTCCGTAGCGGTTTACAACCATTATAAGAGGGTTGCCACAGGCACAATGGATGAGATTGAAATCGAAAAGTCCAATATCCTGATGATCGGACCTACCGGCAGTGGTAAGACCTATCTGGTAAAGACGCTGGCGAAGCTTCTGGACGTTCCGCTGGCGATTGCGGATGCAACCTCCCTGACAGAGGCGGGGTATATTGGTGACGACATCGAAAGCGTTGTGAGCAAGCTTCTCGCTGCAGCGGACAACGATGTGGATAAGGCGGAGCAGGGCATCATCTTTATCGATGAGATCGATAAAATCGCACGCAAGCACAACACGACTTCCCGGGATGTCTCCGGGGAATCGGTGCAGCAGGGCATGCTGAAGCTGTTGGAGGGAGCAGACGTGGAGGTTCCGGTCGGTGCGAACAGCAAAAACGCGATGGTTCCGCTCACAACAGTCAATACGAGAAATATTCTCTTTATCTGCGGCGGCGCGTTCCCGGATCTGGAAGAGATTATCAAACAGCGGCTGCGCAAAAAGACCTCGATCGGCTTTGATGCGGAGTTAAAGGATCGCTGGGATAAGGAAAAGGATATCCTTTCCATGGTAAAAGTGGAAGATCTGCGGACGTTCGGCATGATACCGGAGTTCTTGGGCCGTCTCCCTGTGATCTGCACGCTGGAGGGCTTGAACCGGGATATGCTGGTACGGATTTTGAAAGAGCCGAAAAATGCGATTTTGAAACAGTATCAGAAGCTTCTGGAGCTGGACGAGGTGAAGCTGGAGTTCACCGACGATGCACTGGAAGCGATTGCAGACAAGGCGATGGAAAAAGATACCGGTGCTCGTGCGCTTCGTTCGATTATTGAAGAATTTATGTTGGATATCATGTATGAAATTCCGAAGGATGACAATATCGGACGCGTGACGATTACCGGAGATTATATCCGGGGAACCGGTGGACCGCTGATTGATATCCGCAGTAACGGTTATTCGCTGGAAGAGCGGGATCAGATGAAACAGATCGCAGCGGCGGAAACGAAAGAAGCTTGAACTTTGAACTGCATGAAGAAAATGTTCGAAAGCTGAGAGTTCAACGGAATACTACAGGAACATATCAGCAATACTGCGCATATGCTGATATAAAATCCGCAGGGCACAGGGGGAAATTTCTGTGTTCAAAGGAGACAGATGAACTGTCGGGAAAAAATTCTTTCTGAAGATTATATGAGTATTTTGCTGGACTATGTGCCGGAGGAAGCAAATCAGGAGGACGAAGCCTTCTGCTATCAGCAGGTGGATGGAACTCTGGGAATTTATTATCTGGATCGGTCTGCGGTGCTGCCGCTTTCTCCAGTCAATTACCTGTATCGCTACCTTCCACAGTTGTTTTGCCTCGGTGCGTTTCCAGCGGCGGGAAGTCGGACGTTTCGTACAGAACCGTTGGAAGGCTCCGGGATTCTGGCACAGCAGCGGCCCCCGTTGGAGTTGACGGGGCGCAGGGTAGTGATGGCGTTTATCGATACCGGGATTTCTTATGAAAACCCGGTATTTCGCTATTCTGATGGCAGCAGCAGGATTCTGGCGATTTGGGATCAGACGGATCAGAGCGGACAGTCGCCGGAGGGGTTTTTATATGGAACGGAATACGTCCGGGAACAGATCGACCGGGCGTTGGAGCTGGAAGATCCGCACAGCCTGGTGCCGGAAAAAGATGAAATTGGACATGGAACCGCAGTGGCGAGCGTCGCGGCGGGAAGCCGTCTGGAAGAGGGCAGCCTGTTTACCGGTGCAGCGCCGGATTGCGAGATTGTAGCAGTCAAGCTTCGCCCTGCAAAACAATATCTCCGGGATTATTATCGGATCGCGGACAAAGAACCGGCATACAGCACAGACGATATTCTGCTCGCTGTGAAATATGTGCAACAGTTTGTGATCCCGCTGTACCGTCCGATTGTGATCTGCCTGGGGCTGGGGACGTCCTTTGGAAGCCACAGCGGCGTTTCGTTGTTTTCGGAGTATTTGCAGAGGATCGCGCGCAGCGTTTCACAGGCGGTGGTGATCGGGGGTGGAAATGAAGGAAACACGGCGGGCCATTTTCGGGGGAGGCTGACAGAAAACCAGCAGCAGGTGGAGCTTCGGGTCGGAGAAGGCGTCACAGGATTTACGGCGGAGCTATGGGGAAGCAAGCCGTCAGTGTTCCGGCTTGCGGTTCGATCACCCGGCGGGGAGCAGCTGCCGGAGGTGGAATTTGGTCTGGGCAGCACAGTGGAATACACGTTTGTCTATGAAAAGACGCGGATACAGATTACAGATACTGCAAACGAACGCAATACCGGAGATCAGTTGATGCTGATCCGCTTTACAGCACCGTCTCCTGGCGTCTGGACATTTTTAATCCGTGGAGCACGGGTATTTCCGGAAAGTATTTTTGATATTTGGCTTGCACCGCAGCAGTTTCGAAGCGGCGAGCTGTTTTTTCTGGTTCCAGACCCGGATGTGACGCTCACAGTTCCCTCCTATACGACAGATGCGGTGACGGTCACTTTTTATAATAGTGAAAACGGAAGCTTTTATTACCGCAGCGGCAGGGGCTTTGGCAGAACCGGGGAGATCAAGCCGGATCTGGCGGCGCCGGGCGTGGAGATCAGCACGGTAAACGGTCCCTACAGCGGCAGCTCTATGGCGGCTGCACTTACGGCAGGAGCCTGTGCGCAGCTGATGCAGTGGTGCGTTGCGGAGAACAATTACCCGAGAATTTCCGGAAGAGGAATCCAGACGTTTCTAAGCCGCGGTGCGCGGGAACAGACACAGGAAGAATACCCGAGCAGAAGATGGGGCTACGGACAACTGGACATGAGGAGGACATTTGATGAAATTGCAGGAAATTATCCGGAATAACTACAAATTTGCAGGAATCGCTGCAGCATCCTTCCTGATTGACGAGGGAATGAAAAATTACGTAGAAGAATACGACGTGCTGGATAAGCCGAAGGAAATTTTAGATGGAAAGGCGGTTCTGCGGCGCTATCACAACAAGGGCGCATTTTTAAATTTCGGAGAACAAAAACGAAAGCTGGTGACATTGCTGTCTGTTCTTCTGACGGTGGCAGTGCTGGTGGTGTTTGTGCTGACGCTTGGAATGCGCGGGAAAAAGCTTTTGAAGGCCGGGTTATCGCTTTTACTGGGCGGCGCTTTTTCTAATACCTACGACCGCGTGATGCGGGAATATGTCGTGGATTATGTCAGCCTGAAAACAGGAATCGCAGCGATCGATCGCGTGGTATTCAATCTGGCGGATCTTTGCATCCTGATCGGCACGATGGCGGTGGTGCTGGGTACGTGAGGAAGCCGTAAAAATTGTTACTGTGCACACGCGCCATTCGCAAAAGCGCATCTTCGATGCTTTCCGCTGCTTTGCAGCTCTTTTTGTTCATAAAATGGCGCTCCCTTCGTACCCTTCTGCGTTCCGATTTTCGTGCAAGCACGGAATCGGAACGCAGAAGGGTACGAGTGAACTGTAACAAAAATCGCAATTTATAGTTGACAAAACAGGAGAAACTGATTATCATGCATATAAACATATCGAACAAATAGGTTTAAAGAAACGGCGCATATATGCACAGTTTCGGCAGCATCGGATATTTACAGAACCAAACGATTTGTGATATGATAAAGGCTGATGTGTGATGGTTCGGAAATCCGAACCTAATCCTGAAAAACCAGGCATCTGAGAGGATGCTGGGAAGGCAGAGTGATAAAAGTGGAACCAATGATACGGATTGCAGGCGTCAGTAAGACGTTTTCTGTCAAAGACAATAAGGTGGAAGCACTGAAAAATGTCAGTCTTGACATTGCAAAGGGTGATATTTACGGCATCATCGGTATGTCCGGCGCAGGCAAAAGCACGCTGGTACGATGCTTAAACTTCCTGGAACGGCCCACAGAGGGTACTGTTTATGTGGAGGGACAGGATCTTTCTACCCTGGATGCAAAACAGCTGCGACAGCTGCGCAAGCATGTTGCAATGATCTTTCAGAATTTTAATCTGCTGATGCAGCGGACGGTTCTGGATAATGTATGCTTCCCGATGGAAATTGCGGGCGTGGATAAAAAGACAGCCCGGGAAAAGGCAAGGGAATTTTTAAAGGTAGTAGAGCTTTCCGACAAAGAGAAAGCATATCCGGCACAGCTGTCCGGCGGACAGAAGCAGCGAGTAGCGATCGCAAGGGCGCTGGCAATGAACCCGACGATCCTGCTGTGTGATGAAGCGACCAGTGCCCTGGATCCTACTACGACAAAGTCAATTCTGGCGTTGTTAAAGGATATTAACGAAAAATACGGCATTACGATCGTGATCATAACACACTCCATGGAAGTTGTTCAGGAAATCTGTACCCATGTGGCAATCATTGATGCAGGAGAGCTGGCAGAAAATGGTACAGTGGCAGATGTTTTTGCAAGCCCCAAGTCCAGAGCTGCAAAGAAGCTGGTATTTCAGGGGGATCAGAAGGTGGCGATTATGAAGAGCCGCCGCTGCATCCGCATCGTATTTACGAAGAACTCTTCTTTCGAACCTGTGATTGCGAACATGGTTCTGGAATGCAGGGCGAGCGTCAATATTCTGATGGCGGATACCCAGGATATCGGCGGAATTGCAACTGGTCAGATGATTCTGCAGCTTCCGGAGGAAAATCAGACTGCAGACAAGATGATTGCGTATCTGAGAGAAAAAAATCTTACAGTAGAGGAGTTGAAGGATTATGTTGAGTAGCAAGGAAATTAGCATGCTGATCGAGGCTACCGGCACATCTGTCTATATGACGCTTGCCTCTACCCTGATGGCATATGTGATCGGTCTTCCGATCGGAATTTTACTGGTTGTATGCGCACCGGGTGGCTTGAAGCCCAAGGCTGTGCTGTATAAGATCCTGGATTTTATCGTAAATATTACGAGATCCATTCCGTTCCTGATTCTGATGCTGCTTGCAACGCCGCTGGCACGTCTGGTGACAGGCAAATCCTATGGCGCAAATGCGACAATCATTTCCCTGACACTGGCAGCAGCACCGTTTATTGCCCGTCTGGTGGAGTCTTCTCTTCTTGAGGTGGACAAGGGTGTGATTGAGGCGGCTCAGAGTATGGGTGCAAGCATCTGGCAGATTGTTTTTAAAGTGCTGATCGGAGAGGCGAGAGTTTCTCTGATCGTCGGTTCCACGATTGCACTGGGGACTGTGCTTGGCTATACTGCAATGTCCGGTGCCATCGGCGGCGGCGGTTTAGGAGATGTGGCGATCCGTTACGGTTATTCCAGATGGGATACCAAAATCCTTCTGGCGACGGTTGTACTGCTTGTTATTCTGATGCAGATCATTCAGATTGTCGGCAGCCGTTTATCCAAGAAACTGGACAGAAGACTGACCCATTGAGGGGCAGGATATTCTGTTTAGTCATAGAGTGGTTCCGGATACCAGAAAATCCGGCCGAGAGAGGAGAATATTATGAAAAGAAAAGTACTGGCACTGGCATGCACACTGGCACTGAGCGCAGGTCTGCTGGCAGGCTGCGGCAGCAGCACAGATACTGCTGCAGAAGCAGAGAGCACTGTAGCAGCTGTTGAAAGCACCGAAGCTGCCGAAGCAGAATCTACCGAGGCAGAAAGCACCGAGACTGCAGCAGAAGTGGAATCCAAAGGCACCATTACGGTAGCAGCAACTCCTGTTCCTCATGCAGAAATCCTGGAGGCAGCAAAAGATCTGATGGCTGCAGAAGGCTGGGATCTGGAAATCGTAGAATTTACCGATTACGTACAGCCTAACGAAGTAGTGGAGAGCGGCGATGTAGATGCAAACTACTTCCAGCACGTGAATTACTTAAATAGCTATAATGAAGAAAAAGGAACGCACCTTGCGATCGCAGGCAAGATCCATTACGAGCCTCTTGGTCTGTATCCCGGCAAGCAGAGCGACCTCGCTGCAATCACAGACGGCGCTGAAATCGCAGTTCCCAACGATACAACAAACTGTGCAAGAGCGCTGCTGTTACTGGAGGCAGAGGGTCTGATCAAGCTGGATCCCGAAGCTGGTATCACCGCAACAGAGAATGACATCATTGAGAACCCTCATAACATCAAGATCGTTCCTCTTGCAGCGGAGCAGGTAGCCCGTACTCTGGAAGATGTTGACTTCGGTGTTATCAACGGCAACTACGCTATGGAGGCTGGCCTGACCAGTGCAGATGCAGTTGCTCTGGAGTCTGCTGATTCCGAAGCAATCCAGCAGTATGTAAACGTGGTTGCAGTTAAGGAAGGCAACGAGAACAACGAAGGTGTACAGGCACTGGTAAAGATTCTGAAATCTGATGAGATCAAAGACTTCATCAACGAGAACTATAAGGGCAGCGTTGTTCCTTACGACGGAGAATAATTTCCGCTAAGGACAGCTTTGAACTTGTAAAAGCGATGAACGAAATGAAATAATGGAACATTTTCGGTCTGCTGTGAAAACAGTGCCGATAGAAAACTGCCATCTGACGGGAAACTGCCGGGTGGCAGTTTTTTTATCGTATAGGAAACTTCGTTTCCATACGATAAAAATGCTCCGCGAGGATGCGCACTCGGCGCAGGGGCAGATGGTTGCCGAGCATGTATTCTATTGTTTTACCTGGAAGGTAAGATGTGATATAATGAGCACGAAAGAAAAACAAGCGACGCCGAAGGCGGCATTTGTTTTTCTTGTGCCATTAGAGAACGAGCAGCCTGCGTAGCAGGCGGTAAAGCGCGTCAGCGCGGGCTCGTGATATAATGAGCGCAAGAGAGCGGGAACAGGCGAAGCCTGCTCATCGCGAACGGCGAAGTTATTGAGTGAGCTATGCTCACGATATAATGAGCGCAAGAGAGCGGGAACAGGCACGATACTGTGAAAAATGTGCCAAAAGCGCGTAAGTGTGAGCAATTATAAACAAAAGCCTCAAAGTGCCATTGCTGGTAGAATTTGTAATTAGGAGACTGGAATGAAACGATTTTTAGGATGGTTGGATCGCCGTTGGTACCTGTTTTTGGCAGGCGGCTGTATCGGCGCAGAGCTGCTGGTATTTTTGATTTTTCGGGAGAACAGCTATTTTACAGTGCAGGATAACCTCGATCTGTTTGTCGCGCACTTTCAGGTACTGAGCCACTCAAACAGCTGGTTTGCACACGGTGCGACGGTTCCGATGCTGGGCGGCATCAGCCGGGACAGCCTGAGCAGCGAATGGAATCTATACAATATTTTGTATACATTTATGCCGGTATTTTGGGCGTACCTGACGGGGTATTTTTTGAAAATCCTGATCGGGACAGGCTCTTTTGTGCTGCTGGCAAAGGATGTCTATCAGAAAGCGTATCCGCGGTACCGGGGAATCGCCTGGGCGGCTGGGCTGTGCTATGGACTTCTGCCGCTGTTCCCGGCATATGGAATCGCGTTTGCATCGATTCCGCTCGCAGTGTTTATTTTACGGCGGATCTATCGGAAAGAGGGAAAATGGTGGTATGCACTGCTTTTTGTCTACCCGTTTTTATCGTATTTTTCCTACTTCGGATTTTTTCTGCTGGCGTATCTGGTGTGTGCGGTTGTGATTGTGTCGATTCGAGACAAAAAATTCTGCGGTCGTCTGGCAGTCGCTGTGCCGGTGCTGGCGGCTGGCTATGTTTGCTTTGAATATCGTCTGTTTGGACAGATGCTGTTTTCGGATGTCAAGACGATACGGGAAACGATGGTAGAGAGCAATTTGAACTTTTCCGAGGTACTCGGTCAGATCAGGGAAGCGTTTTTGACGCCGGTGTTCCATGCGGCTTCCGACCATGCAGTTTTCGTGCTGCCGGTGTGCGTAATTGTACTCGTCTGGCAGCTGATGGCGGCAGTTCAGAAGAAAAATCTGAAAAAGTTCAAAAGCAGCGCGCTTTTGTGGGTGCTCTTGCTGATCGTGTTCAATTGTCTGGTGTATGGATTGTACTTTCAGGGGGACTTCCGGGGATTGTTTGAAACGCTTCTGCCTCCATTAAAAGGTTTCCAGTTCAATCGAACCGTATTTTTCAATCCGTTTTTATGGTATGCGGCGCTGTTTCTGGCGTTAAAAGCGCTCTACGATACCGGAAAGCTTTTCTGGAAACGGATCGCAAATCTGGCAGCGTGCATTGCAGCTGCTGTAATTTTGCTCACACCTGCGGTTTACAATGAATTTTACTGGACCTGCTATCACCAGGCGTACCGTGCAGTGAAGCATACAGAGGTCAATCTGTTGAACTTCCGGGAATACTACAGCACCGACCTGATGGAGGAGATCAAGGCGGATATCAATTATGATGGAGAATATGCGGCCGGCTACGGATTGAACACCGCTGTGCTGGAATACAGCGGGATTTCCACGCTGGACGGCTATCTCGGTTTTTACCCACAGAGCTATAAGGAAGAATTTACGAAGCTGATCTGGCCTGCCTATGAGAGAGTGCCACAATGGCAGACCTATTACGGGGAATGGGGCGCGCGAGCCTACCTGTTTGCCGGAAGCGGCGAGAGTATTTACAATCCTTACCGCAATCAGGTACTGTCGGATCACCATTTATATTTAGACAGTGAACAGTTTGTAAAAATGGGCGGAAAATATCTCTTTTCCCGTTATGAGCTGGATAATGCAGAAGAGTTGGGCTTCACACTGCGGGGAGTTTATTCGAATGAAAACTCGCCGTATACAATTTACCTGTACGAAATTTGACAAAGTATTTGATACATGATATGATTGTGAGTAATGACCGCAGAGAGCGGTGCTGACAGATAAGGATAAGGGGGACATGTAAAATGCCGATCAGAATCAGCAATTATGCTGGAAAATTTGGATGGAACGCGAGAAAATATTTTCCCAGACTGGCATCTGAACTTTACCTGAAGCTTCAGTTTACGACCAGAGGAAAGGTACAGCAGGACTATATTGACTATTTTCTGAATGCACCGGAAATTCCGCATCCGCATGTAGTAAACCTGGAGACAATCAATCGCTGCAACTCGACCTGCGAGTTCTGTACGGCGAACAAAAATGCAGAAAAGCGTCCCTATGCCCGCATGTCGGAGGAGCTTTACTACAGCATTATCGATCAGTTAAGGGACTGGAACTACAAGGGGCATCTGACCCTGTACGGAAACAATGAGCCCTGGCTGGATACCAGAATCGTAGAGTTCCATAAATACGCAAGAAAACAGCTGCCGGACTGCTTTATCTTTATGTCCACGAACGGACTGATCCTGGACATCGATAAGGTAAAATCGATCATTCCGTATGTCAACCAGCTGATTATCAATAACTACTGTCTGGACATGAAGCTGCATGACAACATTCAGGAGATCTATGATTATGTCAATGCGCATCCGGACGAATTCAAGGACGTTGATATCCTGATTCAGATGCGCTATCTGAAAGAAGTCCTGACCAACCGTGCAGGCAGCGCACCGAACAAAAAGGCGACCAGCAAGATTATCAAAGAAACCTGCCTGATGCCGTTTACTGATATGTGGATCACGCCCAACGGCAAGCTGGGTATCTGTTGCTGTGATAACTTTGAAGTGACGGATTTCGGTAACCTGAACAATATCGCGTTGAAGGACGCATGGAACAGTGCCCTGTACAAACGGCTGCGTACTGCAGTAAAGGACGGCAGACAGAACTGGGAGTTCTGTAAACACTGTGACTTTATCGACACGAAGCTGCGCACGGACATTGCGAAAGAAGCAATGAAAGAAGCAGGATACGGCAAATACGCGAAATAAACGTCGGTTCATGTGTAAAAGCAGCTGCGCAGCAGCAGAGCGCATCGAAGATGCAGCTTTGTAGATGACACGGGCGAACTGCACTGAAATTAAAAAGAAAAAACAGGCTGCAGCCTCTGACAGGAAACTATGTCAGCAAGGCTGCAGCCTGTTTTGGTTTTAGCAGGACGCAGAAACGGCGAAAGAAAACCGCTTTGCGCCTGGTTCTCTTTCGCCGTGCAATTCATGACAATAGAATGCTCGCAGAGCGTGCATTCTATTGTTCGTTTCTGTCTCAGTTTTTCGCTTCGTGATATTCTTTTTCCGTATTGACGTTCCAGATGTTGGAGCGGTCGCGGATACCGTTTACGATGTTGTGTACGACCTCGAAAGAGGTGCACATCGAATGGTCGATATTGTTGTAACGGTGCTGACCGTTTCTGCCGACACAGTAGAGGTTGTCGATGCCGTTGAGCCAGTGGATCAGAGTATCGATTTCCTCGTAGGTGTCGAAGTAAGCGGGATAAGCTTTTTTAACAGATTCGGAATGCGTATCAAGCACGTCTGCCTTGCTGTCGATCATGCCCATTTTGATGATCTCGTCCACAGCAAAGTCAGAAAACTCCTGATCGGACATATTCCAGAGCTTATCGCCTTCGTTGCAGAAGTATTCCAGACCGATCCATACGGTATGCTCGAGATCGACAACCATGTAAGGCGACCAGTTGTTGTAAATCTGGAAACGGCCGAGCTGTACGCTGCGGTCATGGACATAAACCCAGTTGTCCGGAACGATGTTGCCGACGGTTTTGATCTTGGTCTTGTTTTTCAGATTGAGCTTACGCACCAGAACGCCCAGTGTGCGGTAATCACGGTAAGGAAGTCCTGCCGCAATTTTGGCTTCTTTTTCCGGAACGTCGTTCATACCGCCGACGAGATCGCGGATCGGCATGGAGGAAATGAAGACGTCAGCTTCTTCGCGGATCTTCTTGCCATCCTGCTCGTAGGTCAGAGCGACGATGTGGTCGTTTGCATCTTTTTCCAGACCGACAACCTTGCAGCCCTTTAAGATTTTACCGCCCAGCTTTTCGATTTCGGAAGCGGTTACATCCCACAGCTCGCCGGGACCGAGCTTGGGATAGCGGAAGGATTCGATCAGGGAGGTTTCTACCTGATGGGCTTTTTTGGTCGGTACGATTTTCCAGAGGATGTCTTTTAAAATCGCAATAATGGAAAGTCCCTTTACGCGCTGTGCACCCCAGCTGGGATCGATATCCCTGGGATGACGTCCCCAGAGGTTCTCGGTGTAGTGTTCAAAGAACATGGAATAGAGCTTTTTGCCGAAACGGTTAATATAGAAATCCTCGAGGGAGTTTTCCGGGCGTTTGTGGATCAGGCTCGCGAGATAGCTGAAGCCGACCTGCATCGTCTGGAGAAAGCCCATGTTCATGAAAAGCTCAGGCTTTAACTGAATCGGGTAATCGTAGAATTTCTGGTCAAAATAAATACGGGACACGCGGTTACGGTTTAGCATAACGCGGTCTTCTTTCTGGGGATCAGGACCGCCCTTTTCCAGCGGAACGTCGCGCTGCAGCATGATATCGTCCGCTGCGGGAGCCCCCTGCATGGGAAGCATCTGTTCCCACCATGCATTTACTTCCGGAACCTTGGAGAAAAAGCGGTGACCGCCCATATCCATACGGTTTCCTTTATAGTTGACGGTCTTGGAAATACCGCCCATATGAAAACTCTCTTCAAATACAGTTACTTCGTACTCATCGGACTGCTTTAACAGTTCGTATGCCGCGGTAAGGCCGGCAGGGCCCGCGCCGATGATAAAGGCTTTTTTCATGAAACAGGATTCCTTTCTCTGATCTTGTACTTTCGGTAAAATATTATAATGCGTCAATTATCTTTTATTGTAACATACATGCAGGCACTGTTCAAGCAGGAAATCAGACTGCAGGAAAGGACAGGTGAACTGGTGTATGATGTTAAGATCGTGCTAAAAACGTTAAAAAGGGGACGCAAAATACACAGGAAGTCGACAGGAGATTACAAAATGATGTATTTCAAATTCTTTTCGGAGGGAAAAAAGTTCTATATAATAAAAGATGTAGTTTTGTATAACGTATAAAACTGCATGGGGATTGAGCCGAAGGCTCGTGATTTTGAGGATGTCCAAAGTATGGACAGAAGGGAGATTGCATGAACAGCATCTTATTATCAACGCAGGAATGCGGCAGCCAGGAACTTCTTCAACTGACGGAAATGCTTTGTAGGGAACAGGATTTTCAGATCATTGTTTCAAGGGCGTTTCCCTTTATGGAAAAGGAAAGGAAAACAAAAACCGTAGAAAACAGGGCGGGCGATTTGTTGACAAAGCTCGGGTTTAAGGCGAATCTGAAGGGTGTTGTCTATTTGAAGGTAGCTGCGAGAATCGGTCTTGAGGACAGGGAAGAGCTGGAAGGCGTAACGAAACGACTATATCCAGCCATCGCAAAAGAATGTAGGACGTGCGCCGGCAGAGTAGAGCATGCAATCCGGCATGCCATTCATACGAGCTGGGAAAAGGGAGATGTCAGGCAGCAGCGTATGGTGTTTGGATACGACAGGGAAAGTGGAAACCGTCCGACAAACGCGGAGTTTATCGCACGCATGATTGACTGTCTGGAACGGCAGGATCATCTCTTATATTCCTGATTCCTTCATTCGGAAAATCAGCTCCAATTTGATAAAAACGTTCAAAGGGGAACAGCGTTTGGCACAAGTTGCGCCAGAAACGGACTGTTCCCCTTTTATAGTGGACAGATATCTACAGGTTTCGGGTTACGCTGCCTGGTCGGGGACGATACGTCAGGAACTATCCCCCAACCGGTCTGCAGCTTATGCTTCCTCACCCGATCCGATCTGCCAGCAGCATGTCGATCAGGCAGCGTGCGGCAGCACCGAGAGGACGGCTTGGATCCCGCACGAGACAGATGTAGCGGTTCGGAATTTCCTCTGTAAGGGGAATCGAAACAATGCGTTTTTCGGAAAGTGCCTGCGCTGCCAGATCCTCCGGCATAAACGCAAGCCCCAGATTATGGCTGACAACAGGCAGCAGCAGGTCGGCACTGGCAAGCTCGATATCGTAGTTGAGGGGAAGTCCGTGGGCGGCAAAGAAGTTCTCATAAAACTGATGGGACATGGTTGCCTCCGTCAGGCCGGCGAGAGGATACTGTATCAGCTCCTGCAGGGAGATGGGCTTATCCATGAGCGCAGAAAAACGGGGGCCGCCGACTAAAATGCTGCGAACGGGACGGAGCCGGACTGTGCTGTAAGGCTTTTCAATCTGCAGAGGGGTTGGAACAACAGCGACGTCGGTTCGCCCTTCCTTTAAATCGGAAAGCATGTGGGCAGTGGTTCCGTTACTGATGCGGATTTTGACATCCGGATGCTCCTTCTGGAACAGCGCCAGCCGATCCAACAACAGGCAGTGGAGAGCGGTTTCGGTTGCTCCGACGCTGACTGCTCCACCGTGCAGGCCGAGGGAAAGCCCGAGCTCCTCTTCGCCTCGCAGGATGCGTTCACAGGCGGGAGCAACATATCGGTAAAGCATCTCGCCCTCCGGAGTCAGGGTGACGCCGTGACGGGAACGGATAAAAAGGCGGCAGCCCAGCTCGCTTTCTAAGTTCTGGATGCTCCGGGTCACGGACGGCTGGCTGGAAAGCAGCATGGTAGCAGCACGCGTGAAGTTTTTATATTTGGCAACATAATAAAAGGTCCTGTAGTAATCAAAGCTTGCAGACATGGAAAATCCTCCTGGGATCGTGAAAAAAATCACAGATTTTATTCAAAAGCAGACATAAAAGCAATTCTGTAATACGTTTTTGATATTACACACATATCAGATTTATATTTTTAAAAAAAAGGTAAATCTAGTATAATACGCACGGAGCAAATTGAAAAGCATTTATAACGTACATGCTCAAAACAGTAGAAAAGGAGGCATGTGAACATGGGGCAGTCCATTGAAGAAGTCTTAAACAGGCTTGTGGCTGTGGAAGACGCCGCACAGCAGATGCAGGATGCGGTGGATGCACAGAAAAAGGAACTCGCTGCTCAGATGGAAGAAAAGAAAAAACAGTTTGACAGTATGCTGGAGTTAAAGACAGAACAGAAGACCGAAGAACTGGAAGCAAACATGGAGCACGAGAAGGCAGCCGCGCTGGAAAAACTCCGGGAGGAAACGAAAAAGCAGCTTGCCGGAATGCAGCACAAGTATGATACAGAGCACGACAGGATTTCGGATGAAATTCTGCAGTCCATGATTAAGGATGTGAGCAGATGAGTTTATTTCGTTACAGCGGTCTGACAACGAAGGTACGGGCCATGAGCGGTGCGCTTTTGAGCAAAGAGGATTTTGACCAGATCAGCACCCTTGGCAATGTTCCTGAGGTTGTCGCATGGCTGAAAAAGAAGCCGTCCTATGGGAAGGTGCTCGGAAATGAAAATGAGAACACCATGCACAGAGGACAGGCGGAGGGAAGGATCAAACGTTCCTTCTACGCTGATTTTTCCAAGCTGTACCGGTTTTCCAACATGGAGCAGAGAAATTTTCTGGATACGTATTTCAGACGCTACGAAATCACCTGTTTAAAAAACATTGTACAGGCGATCCTGTCAGACAGCCCGACACTTGCGGATGTTTCCGATTATGAGGAAGCCTTTGCGAAGCATTCGGCATTTCCGTTAAAGAAGGCAGCGTCTGCAGATTCGATGGAGACACTGGTCAGCGTCCTTTCGGATACTCCTTACGGGGATGTGTTGCGTAAGGTGGCAGGCAGCGGGTCCACAACTCTGTTTGACTATGAATTTGCATTGGATATGTTTTATTTCAGGGATCTCTGGAAACGGGTCAGAAAAGAATTGAAAAAAGAAGACCGGGAAGCAGTGCTGGAATCGGTGGGTGTTACAATCGATACCCTGAATCTGCAGTGGATTTACCGTGCCAAACGCTATTACGGGATGAAAGCGGCAGATGTTTATGCCCTGATCATTCCGGTGCATTACCGGCTGAACCTGGAGCAGGTCAAACGAATGGCGGAGGCGGAGAGCACAGAAGAAATGTTGAACTTCGCAAAAGAAACCAGGTATGGAAAATATCTGCAGGAAATGGAAAAACCGAATCTGGAACGGGTCGGCAGTATGATCCAGGAAAACGTGCACCGTGCGCTGATGAGACAGAACCCCTATTCAGCTGCATGCCTGGAAGTCTATTTATATAGGAAAGAACAGGAAGTGCACAGGATCATCACGGCGATGGAATGCGTCAGATACGGTTTGCCGGCTGAAAAAATCAGAGAATACCTGGCATAAAGGAAGGTGCGGCAAAATTGATTGAAAAAATGAAATTTATCAGTGTGATCGGGCCAAAGGATCAGCTCGACACAGTAACCAGGCAGTATCTTTGCCGGTATGAGATACAGCTGGAAAATGCGATGGGCGAATTGAAGCATTTAAACAACATCACACCCAACGCAGAGTTGAACCCTTACCGGGAAGCAGCAGGAAGAGCAGCAGAGATCGCTGCGCTTTATGGAAGCAAAGCAACGGCAGTGAGAGACATGGATGTGGATACAGCCATGGAACGGATCACTGAAGTGCAGAGCAGAATTCAAAAGGCAGACAGAGAGACAGATGCACTGGAAAAGGAACTGAAAAAGGAGCGGGGACTGCTGGATGCGGTCAGCCCCTATCAGGAGCTGCATTTTGATATTTCCAGAATCCTTCACTTTAAAGAAGTAAGATTCCGTTTCGGCAGACTTCCAGTCGGCTACTATGAGCGTTTAAAAACCTACGCATACGACGATGCCTGCACGATTTTTGAAAAATGCAAGGAGACGGAGGATTATGTTTGGGGCGTTTATTTCGTTCCGGCGGCAGAAGCCAAAAAGGTGGATGCGATTTATGCTTCTCTCCATTTTGAACGGATTCATCTGGAGGATGCCTACGAGGGTACCGTTGATGAGGCCTGCCGGGAATTAAAGGAAAAAACAGATGCCCTGGAGCAGCAGATCACAGCAGTGAGAGCAGAGCTTGCAAAAGAATTAAATGGGATGTCTGAATCGATCTCTGCTGCAAGCAAGACCCTTGCGTATGAATCCAAGCTGTTTGATGTCCGCAAGCTGGCGGCATTTACCAAGGCGAAAAACGAAACCTTCTTCATCCTCTGTGGATGGATGGAAAACAAGGAGGCAGATCTGCTGAAAAAGGAGCTGGAAGAGGATCCGGATATTTTCTGTACACTGGAAGAAAATCCGGACAGAAGAGTTTCAATCCCTCCGACTCGTCTGAAAAACCCGAAGCTGATCAAGCCGTTCGAAATGTTTATCCAGATGTATGGCCTGCCGAACTATCAGGAATTTGACCCGACACTGTTCGTGGCGTTGTCCTATTCGATTATCTTCGGTGCAATGTTCGGTGATGCGGGACAGGGTCTGGTGCTGTTGATCGGCGGATATTTATTGTACCATTTTAAAAAGATCAACCTGGCAGCAGTTCTTTCGAGCTGCGGATTCTTCTCTACAATTTTCGGACTCCTCTATGGCAGTGTATTTGGTTTTGAGGACTGGATCCCGGCGCTGTGGCTGCGTCCGACGGAGGCAATGACGAATCTGCCGGTGATCGGAACACTCAACACCGTATTTGTTGTGACGATCACCATCGGTATGGGACTGATTCTTCTGACGATGATCTTCCATATGATCAATTCCCTCAGGGAGAAAAAGCCCGGAGAAGCACTGTTTGATACGAACGGACTGGCTGGCTTTGTATTTTACGGTGCAGTTGTTGCAGTCATCATGCTGTTCATGACCGGACATACCATTCCGGCAGCAGGTGTTTTGGTTGTAATGTTTGTAGTACCGCTTTTGGTCATCGTATGCAAGGAGCCGCTCAGTGCCCTTGTGGAAAAGAAAAAGTATCAGGATGAAAACGGACCGGTGATGTTCGTAGTGCAGGGCTTCTTCGAATTATTTGAAGTATGCTTAAGCTATTTTTCCAACACCCTGTCCTTTGTCCGTATCGGTGCATTTGCAGTCAGCCATGCGGCGATGATGCAGGTGGTTATGATGCTGGCAGGCGCAGAAAACGGACAGGCGCCCAACGTGATCGTTGTGATCGTCGGCAATCTGGTCGTAATGGGTATGGAAGGTCTGATCGTAGGCATTCAGGTACTCCGTTTACAGTATTATGAATTTTTCAGCCGCTTCTACAAAGGGGACGGCAGAAAATTTGAACCCTATTTATCAAAGGAAGAAAACATTTAAGGAGGTCATTTGTCATGACAAAAGTTTTATTATTCGCAGCACTTGTAGCTTGTATCGCAGTTCCGTTCCGTGTATTTGTAAAAGGGGAACAGACAAAGCACAGATATAAAACAACCCTGGCATTAAACGGCGTAATGTTCTTTGGACTGATGCTTTTTACCGGCGTTATGATGTTCTCCGGCAACGCATTTGCAGCAGAGACTGCTGAAACTGCAGCAGTTGCAGCAAGCAGCACAGCAACCGGCCTTGGTTATATTGCAGCCGCACTTTCCATCGGCATGTCCTGTATCGGTGGTGGTATTGCCGTAGCGAGTGCAGCAAGCGCAGCACTTGGTGCAATCAGTGAAGATTCCTCTATCCTCGGTAAGTCCCTGATCTTTGTAGGTCTGGCCGAAGGTGTCTGCCTGTATGGTCTGATCATCGCCTTCATGATCATTGGTAAGCTTTAATGAAAATGTATCTGATCAGCGACAACATTGATACCTGGACAGGAATGCGGCTGGCAGGAGTAGAAGGTGCGGTGGTCCACGAGAAACAGGAGCTGAAGGCAGAAATCGACAAGGTGCTTGCCGATAAGGAAATCGGCATCCTGCTTTTGACGGAAAAATTCGGAAAGGAATTTCCGGATATCATCGATCATATCAGGTTGGAGCGGAAGTTACCGCTGATTGTGGAAATCCCGGACAGACACGGCACAGGCCGTGCACCGGATTTCATCACATCTTATGTGAATGAAGCGATCGGAATCAATATCTGAAAAAGAGCTGCATAGGCGCAGCATCTTTTAGGAGATATTTCGGAGGAGACCATGACAATAGACGAAAAGCTGCAGCATTTTATGGATGTGACCACAGAAAAGGTCAATGCAGAAAATGCCAAACAGATGCAAGAATATGAGCAGGGACTGGAAAAGGTCTATGAGGATTACAAAGAGACGGCCCTGCGCAAATCCGAGCTTGCACTGAAGTTAAAAGAAGAAAGCTTAAAGAAGCAGATGAACGCAGATCTGGCAGCAGAACAGATCACGATCCGGGAACAGACCGGAAATCTCCTGCGTGAGCTGGATGAAAAGCTTTCTTCCGAAGTAAAGGGAAAGCTGGAACGCTATATGGCGACCAGCGCATATGAAACCTATCTGGTAAATCAGGTACGTGAAATCGTGAAATTTGCAGATGGAGACGACGTGACCGTTTATATCGATCCGGAGGATATCTGCCATAAGAATGCGATTTCTGCAGGTGCAAACGTAGCCGTTACTGTGAGTGAATACAGCTTCGGCGGAGGCGTGCGTGCGGTAATTTCCAAACGCGGCATACTGATCGACCAGTCCTTTGACACGAAACTGAAGGAAGCTTTTGATGGAAAGGAGGCGAGCCTTAGATGGAAAACTCGTTAAGCATTTATGGAATCAACGGCCCGCTGGTCACTGTCAAAGGTAAGACAGATTTAAAGATGAGCGAGATGGTATACGTCGGCAAAGAAAAGCTGGTCGGCGAAGTGATCCGTCTTTCTCCGGAGCTGGCGACGATTCAGGTATTTGAAGAGACGTCCGGTTTAAAGCCCGGAGAGCTGCTGTATCCGACGGGCGCAACACTTTCTGTTACCCTGGCACCCGGCATCGTGTCCAATATCTTTGATGGTATTGAGCGCCCCCTTGCCGAAATTGAGAAAAAATCCGGTAAATATATCGACAGAGGCTTCTCTATGGATTCTCTGGATACTCACAGGAAATGGCAGACGAAGCTGTGTGTAAAGCCCGGAGACAGAGTGTCCGGCGGTACGATTATTGCAGAGGTACCGGAAACTCCCGCCATTGTGCATAAGGTAATGGTGCCTCCCGATGTGGAGGGTATTGTGGAAACAGTTGTTCCGGATGGTGAGTATACGATCAACGATACGATCGTAACTCTGCTGTTAAAGGATGACAGCGTAAAAGAGCTGACCATGACCCAGAAATGGCCGATCCGTATTCCCAGACCGAATCAGAAACGACATCCGGCATCCCGCCCGCTTGTAACCGGACAGCGTATCCTGGATACCCTGTTCCCTATCGCAAAGGGCGGCACAGCGGCGATCCCCGGCGGTTTCGGTACCGGTAAGACCATGACTCAGCACGCAATCGCAAAATGGTCTGATGCAGATCTGATCGTTTATATCGGTTGCGGTGAGCGAGGAAACGAGATGACGGAGGTTCTGGAGGATTTCTCCAAGCTGATCGACCCCAAGTCCGGAAATCCCATGATGGACCGTACCGTTCTGATCGCCAATACCTCCAACATGCCGGTGGCTGCCCGTGAGGCGAGCATTTACACCGGTCTGACACTGGCAGAGTATTATCGTGATATGGGCTACCATGTAGCGATCATGGCAGATTCCACTTCCCGTTGGGCAGAGGCACTGCGTGAGCTGTCCGGACGTCTGGAAGAAATGCCGGCAGAGGAAGGCTTCCCGGCATATCTGGCGAGCCGTTTGTCTGCGTTCTATGAAAGAGCCGGTATGGTAGAAAACTTAAATGGAACTGAAGGAAGTGTTACGATCATCGGTGCGGTATCTCCGCAGGGCGGCGATTTTTCCGAGCCCGTTACCCAGAATACGAAGCGTTTCGTGCGCTGCTTCTGGGGACTGGATAAAAACCTGGCATATTCCCGTCATTTCCCTGCGATCAACTGGCTGACCAGCTACAGCGAATACCTGCCTGATCTGGCAAGTTGGTATGCAGATAATGTAGGCTCTGATTTTATTGATGACAGAAATCAGATGGTAGCGATCCTGAACCAGGAAAGCAGTCTGATGGAGATCGTAAAGCTGATCGGCAGCGATGTTCTGCCGGATGATCAGAAGCTGACTCTGGAAATCGCCAGAGTTATCCGTCTGGGCTTTTTACAGCAGAACGCATTCCATCCGCAGGATACGTCTGTGCCTCTTGCAAAGCAGCAGAAGATGATGGAGACGATCCTGTATCTTTACGAGAAATCCAAAGCACTGGTATCTATGGGAATGCCCATGTCCGTGCTGAAAGAGGATAAAATTTTTGACCGGGTAATTTCCATTAAATACGATGTGGAAAATGACCGACTGGACAAATTTGATGATTACAAAAAAGCAATCGACAAGTTCTACGACGACGTGATTGCACGCAATGCATAATGGAGGGAAAAACGATGGCAATTGAATATTTGGGATTAAACAGTGTCAACGGCCCCTTCGTCGTGCTGGAGGGTGTTAAGGGCGCGGCTTATGATGAGATCGTGGAGATCGTTGCAGACGGTAAGGAAAAAAAGCTTGGCCGTATCGTAGAGATCAACGAGGACAAGGCGGTTGTACAGGTGTTTGAAGGCACAGATAACCTTTCCTTAAAAAATACCCATACCAGACTGACTGGACATCCGATGGAAATCGGGCTGACGGATCAGCTCCTTGGCAGAACCTTTAACGGTATCGGTGCCCCGATCGACAATCTTGGTGAAGTTGCAGCAGAAAAATATGCAGATGTAAACGGAAAACCGTTAAATCCGGTATCCAGAGAATATCCCCGTAACTATATCCGTACCGGTATTTCTGCGATCGACGGTCTGACGACCCTGATCCGCGGACAGAAGCTGCCGATTTTCTCCGGAAACGGTCTGCCTCATGACCAGCTGGCTGCACAGATCGTGCGTCAGGCATCTCTGGGAGATAACTCCGATGAGAAATTCGCAGTTGTATTTGCTGCGATGGGTGTAAAATATGATGTTGCAGAATATTTCCGCCATACCTTTGCGGAAAGCGGGGTATCCGATCACGTTGTCATGTTCCTGAACCTGGCAAATGACCCGGTTGTAGAACGTCTGATCACACCCAAGGTAGCGCTGACGGTAGCAGAATATCTGGCATTTGAGAAGCATATGCACATCCTTGTTATCCTGACGGATATGACCTCCTTTGCAGAGGCGATGCGTGAGGTTTCTTCGAGTAAGGGTGAAATCCCGTCCAGAAAAGGGTATCCGGGTTATCTGTATTCCGAGCTGGCGACGATTTATGAACGTGCGGGTATTGTAGAAGGAATCGACGGTTCCGTAACGCAGATCCCGATTCTGACCATGCCCAACGATGATATCACACACCCGATCCCCGACCTGACCGGTTATATTACAGAAGGGCAGATCGTTTTGGATCGTGCGCTGCATGGACAAGGGGTATACCCTCCGGTCAATGTACTGCCCAGTCTGTCCCGTCTGATGAAGGATGGTATCGGTGAGGGCTATACCAGAGCGGATCATCAGGCTGTCGCAAACCAGCTGTTTTCTTCTTACGCAAAGGTGGGCGATGCGAGAGCACTGGCGAGCGTTATCGGTGAAGATGAGTTGTCTGCGCTGGATAAAAAATACCTGGCATTCGGTAAAAAGTTCGAGAAATACTTCGTCGGTCAGCGGGAGGATGAAAACAGAACCATTATCGATACCCTGGAGATCGGCTGGAGCCTTTTGCGCATGCTGCCCAGAGAAGAACTGGATCGTGTGGATACAAAGATCCTGGACGAGTATTATGACAAACAGGGTCGTGTACTGGAATAAGGAGCGTTATCTATGAATACAAACGCATTTCCCACAAAAGGTAACCTGATGCTGGCGAAAAACTCCCTGACGCTTGCAAAGCAGGGCTATGAGCTGATGGATAAAAAACGGAATATCCTGATCCGGGAGCTGATGAATCTGATCGAAGAGGCGAAAACGATCCAATCAGAGATTGACGCTACGTTTACGGAGGCATACCAGGCGCTTCAGCAGGCAAATATAGAGGTGGGCATTCATTCTGTGCAGGAAATTGCAAAGGCGATTCCTGCAGAGGATTCTGTGCGTATCAAAACAAGAAGCATCATGGGCACAGAGATCCCACTGGTAAGCTGCGAGGAGGAGAAAAAAATCCCCTATTACGGCTTTTATAATTCCAGTGAGTCGGTGGATGCTGCCCGGGAAAGCTTTTTAAAGGTAAAGGAGCTGACCGTCCGCCTGTCCATGGTGGAAAACTCCGCCTACCGTCTTGCAATGAATATCCGCAAGACGCAGAAGCGTGCAAACGCCCTGAAAAATATAACGATTCCATCTTATACGATTCTCGTAAAGGATATCAGCAACGCCCTCGAAGAAAAAGAACGTGAGGAGTTTACGCGTCTGAAGGTCATTAAGAGAAATATGAACCACTAAAGCAGCTTGCCAGAAGGATATCTGGAATCGCTGTCATAGTAGAAAACGTCTGCAGGAAGCTGGTAGCAATCCCACTTTTTGCGGGCGTTTTTTTGTGTTGTTCCAGTTTATTCGTAGTTTTCGGATGCAGCTTCCATGCCTGCAGGAAAATCTGTAGACAGTAACCTTGCGTTTACGCCTGGCAAAAAAAAGTTTTAAAAAGCTGTTGACAGAACAGAAAAACGCTGATAAAATATCTATCTGTTGCGGCAAACGGCTGCAACATGAACTTCTAAAAAAGTTCAAAAAGTGCTTGACATCGACAAATAGTCCTGATATACTTTATGACTGTTGCGGCGAACGAAAGCAACACGGATTTCTGAAAAGAAATTCAAAAAAATAAAAAACTGCTTGACATGAACAGAAAGTTCTGATAAAACAATGAACTGTTGCTGCGAGTGATGAGTAATCAGGTTTCGAAAGAAACTTGAAAATAAAATGAAAAAAGTTCTTGACAAACAGAACTGCTTATGATAAACTCAATAAGCTGTCTGAACGACAGGAACGAAAGTTCTTCTGGAAATACTTCCAATAAGAAGAAC
>NZ_JAOQJY010000020.1:0-53609 GCF_025567525.1 Gallintestinimicrobium propionicum
GCATGAAATAGTAACAAAAAGAAATCCCACCCCTCAAGATTGAGGGGCAGGGGAGTTGAATAGGCGAAGCCTATTTTTTATGTGTGCAGTGTGCCGGGTGGTGTAGTTGTTGCTGCAGTCAGCGCTTTTGCAGGTACCTGCATGAAAATAGAAAAGTCCCATGTCTGTTCCTTTTCGGGTTCAGACATGGGACTTTTTAATTTCATAGGAAAATGCGTCCTATGAAATTAAAACGCTCCGCGAGGATGCGCACTCGGCGCAGGGGTAGATGGTTGCCGAAGCAACCGCGCCTCGGCGCGAGAATGTGCCAAGGCACATTCTTTTTGTTTGCGCGCCATGGGCGCGCTCTCGCAGGTGAAAGTCCTGAACATGCCCAGGTAGTGGGAAATGTATAGCTGAACAGCAAGGGTGTCCATCGTGAGGTGGAATCTGAAGGAAGCTGTAGGCAAATCCTTGGTCCGACGGACAGAAATCGCATATGAGGCTAGGCTTCGAGAGATAAGCTGGCGAAAGACAGCAAAGTCTAATAACTACCACATTTGTAGAAGCAGAGTAAATGCGGCGGATTTATGAGGAGAAAGAGCGTGCACCTTAAGCGTGGAGGTCTCACAGAGGTTTCATTTGCCTAGTAACAACGAACTGTGAGAAGTCAGCAGAACCCATAGTAGTGAAGAAGTTTCTGTAATGGAAATGGAGCAAAGGGGCGAACAATCAATAAGTTTGAGTATATCTCGTATTGCAGAAATGGCAACATCTGCCGTAACCAATCGGGTAAAAGGTGGTCAAATCAAGCGAGACGGAAAGGAAAGAACGCATGAACACAAGTAGTCTAATGGAGCAGATACTTTCTAGCGATAACCTCAACAGAGCATATCTGCAAGTCGTACGAAATAAAGGTGCAGAGGGTGTGGACGGAATGAAATACACAGAACTTAAAGAACACCTTGTAAAGAACGGCGAAATCATCAAGGAACAGTTGAGGACAAGAAAGTATAAGCCTCAGCCAGTACGAAGAGTGGAGATACCAAAGCCTGATGGCGGTGTCAGAAACCTAGGAGTACCAACAGTAACAGACAGATTTGTACAACAGGCCATTGCACAGGTACTTACACCAATCTACGAGGAACAATTCCATGCCCACAGTTATGGATTTAGACCAAATAGATGTGCACAGCAAGCAATCCTAACAGCGTTAGACATGATGAATGATGGTAATGATTGGATTGTAGGCATTGACTTGGAAAAGTTCTTTGACACAGTGAATCATGACAAACTTACGACCATTATCGGTAGAACTATCAAAGATGGAGACGTCATCTCTATCGTTAGAAAATATCTTGTCAGTGGAATCATGATTGACGATGAGTATGAGGATTCTATAGTGGGAACACCACAAGGTGGAAACCTTTCGCCTCTTCTGGCGAATATTATGCTGAATGAACTAGATATGGAAATGGAGACCAGAGGGCTAAACTTTGTACGTTACGCAGACGACTGTATCATTATGGTCAGAAGTGAAATGTCTGCCAATCGAGTTATGAGGAATATCTCACGATTTATTGAAGAGAAACTAGGACTTAAGGTCAACATGACTAAAAGCAAAGTAGACAGACCAGATGGACTTAAATATCTTGGTTTTGGATTCTTTTTCGACACGCAAGCACAACAATACAAGGCAAGACCACATGCAAAATCAATAGCTAAGCTCAAAACGAAAATGAAATGGCTCACGAGAAGAAACTGGAGTGTCAGCAATCGCTATAAGATTGAAAAGCTTAACCAGCTAACCCGTGGATGGATCAATTATTTCGGAATCGGTTATATGAAGTGGTTATGCAAAGATATGGATGCGCTAATTCGTAGAAGATTGCGTATGTGTATCTGGGTGCATTGGAAAACCCCAAAAAATCGTGCGCAAAACCTAATGAAGTTAGGAATGTATAGTAAGAAGGCTTATGCAATAGCATACAGTGGTGCACGGGTAGCACGATTAAGTGAAGGTGCGCTAAACTATGTAATTACCAATAAGAGACTAGCCTCATTTGGCTTGGTCTCAATGTATGACTACTATACCGAGAGGTTTGTTAAATGTTAAGTTGATTGAACCGCCGTGTACCGAACGGTACGCACGGTGGTGTGAGAGGTCGGCTAATCAACTAATGATTAGCCTCCTACTCGATTATTCATGGCAATAGAATGCTCGCAGAGCGTGCATTCTATTGTTTCATAGGAAAATGCGTCCTATGAATTTTATCAGCCATCAGACCACTCACACATTCTCCAGGGGCTCTACGCAAGGGCAGATGATTTCGGGCTTTTTGGTAGCAGGTGCTGCCCAGCGAACCGCGTTGGTGATGACCTTCTGAATGTTTTCATTATGGAAGGTCGGGTTGGCTTCGTGTCCGGGCTGGAAGTAAAATATGTTGCCAAGACCACGCCGGAAGGTTACGCCGCTTCTAAATACTTCGCCGCCGTTGAACCAGCCGATGAATACGGTTTCAAGAGGTTCGGGAATATCGAAGAATTCGCCGTACATCTCTTCCACGTCCAGTTCGAAGTGCTCCGGAAGACCCTGTGCAATGGGATGACCGGGATTTGCGCACCAGAGACGTTCTCTGGCACCGTCACGCCATTTTAAGCTGCAGCTGGTTCCCATCAGTCTTCTGAAGATCTTGGAAAAATGTCCGGAATGCAGGACGATCAGGCCCATGCCGCGCAGAACGTGATCCTGAACCTTATCTACAACCGCGTCGGATACCTGATCGTGAGCCATATGGCCCCACCAGATCAGGACGTCAGTGTTGGCCAGAACGTCGTCGGTCAGACCGTGCTCGGGATCATCCAGACATGCCAGACGACATTCGATGTCGTCGTTTTTGCCAAGAAACTCGGCAATTGTTGCATGCAGGCCGTTCGGATAAATGGCTGCAACCTCTTTGGAGGCTTTTTCATGGCGGAACTCATTCCATACAGTTACTCTGATCATGTGATTACTCCTTTTCTACTTTTTATGAAAAAAGAATCGTGTTCTTTTTTTCTTCATCATACCTGAAAACAGTAAAAACAGCTAGCCTGCTTTTGCTGTTTTTTTCATATGAAATTGCTGTTTTACGGCAAAGGACTTCTGGGATTTTTTCGGTCCATGTTTGCGCCTTCAGAAAAAAAGGGGATGTGGAAAAACAAGGAATAATGTTGTATTATGTGGATTTATATGTTATTATGTGTAAAGATCTTGTAAAAGAAATGAAACATGTGGGATTTCAGGAGGAAAAGGGATGCTTGCAATCGAACGGCAGGAACAGATCGTAAGCCAGATCAGGAGGGACGGAGCAGTTCGGATTCACGAACTCACAAAGCAGTTTGGTGTGTCAGTTGAGACGATCCGCAGAGATCTTCTGGAATTGGAACGGCAGGATTGTCTGCATCGGGTACACGGCGGTGCAGTCGGCATAGCTGTGGCAAAGCAATATCACCGGCTGGAAGAAAGGACAGAAGAAAATCCGCAGAAGAAGGAAGAGCTTTCCGGGTATGCGGCAGGCCTGATCCGGGAAGGAGATGTGCTGATGGTGGATTCCGGAAGCACTGCGATAGCGTTTGCAAAAATGCTTGCAGAAGAGTTTGAACGGCTGACAGTGATTACCTATTCCTTGCATGTGTTTGAGATATTGAAGAAAAAAGAAGGATTTACCCTCTATCTGTGTGCAGGGGCATACCTTCGGGATGAAAGTGCATTCTGCGGGCAGTGGGCATTGCAAATGCTGGAACAGTTTCATGCAAAGACAGCATTTTTGTTTCCATCCGCTATTTCTCTGCAGAACGGCATAATGGACTATGATCAGGAGCTGTACCATTTACAGCGGGCGATGATGAAGCATGCGGATCGGAGTGTTTTTCTGGCGGACAGTGACAAGTTTGAAAAGAGTGCGCTGCTAAAGCTTGCGGATGTCAACGAAGCCGTAACATTTGTCACGGACAGCGGCCTGCGGAAAGAAATCCTGGAGCTCTATCAGGAAAACGGAATAGAAATGATCAGAGGAGAGCAGAAGAAGTGAAACAACAGGATCATCAGGCGGAAAGAATATTAATCGGATTTTGTGTTGCTGCATATTTTGTCAGCTATATTACACGGATCAACTACGGCACAGTGCTTCTGGAAATTGTCAATTCAGAAGGAATCACGAAAATGTCAGCATCCATGGCGGTAACCGGAAGCTTCGTGACCTATGGTATCGGACAATTGATCAGCGGATGGCTCGGAGACCGGATCAAGCCGCGCTATCTGATGTTTATCGGACTGATGGTATCTGCAGGTATGAATGTCTGCGTTCCACTGTTTTCAAGACCGGCCGCGATGCTTGTTTTCTGGTGTATCAACGGTTTTGCCCAGGCACTGATGTGGCCTCCGATGGTCCGGCTTTTGTCAGATTATCTTGACCAGGATACCTATAAGAAAAGCTGCGTCTGGGTCGGCTGGGGATCTTCTGCCGGCACGATCTTCCTTTATCTGTTTGCACCTGTCTGCATTGTGTGGAAAGGCTGGAGAAGTCTGTTTTTCCTCTGTGCAGGCTGTGCGGTCCTCTTTGCATTTGCGTGGATAAAAGCCATCGGTTCTGCGGAAAAAAGAATGCAGAAGAGTTCTGCAGGGAGCTTTACGAAGGCAACTGCAGGTGCCTCCCGTGGCGATGCGGGCACGAAAAATGGCACAAGCCTGGAAGAAAATACATCTGCTTTGCAAAAAACAATTCCCTTACCGGAACAAACCGCGCCGATGCTTGCAATTATCATGCTTGCAATTATGATGCAGGGCATTTTGCGTGACGGTATTACGACCTGGATGCCAAGCTATATTTCCGAAACCTTTCATTTGGCAAGCTCCGTTTCGATCCTGACCGGTATTGCTTTGCCTCTGTTTGGTATTATGTGTTCACAGATCGCATCCCTGATCAATCGAAAGCTGATCCACAACGAATTGCGCTGTGGGATGGCAATCTTTGTTCCCGGATTTGTGGCAGCGTTTCTATTATGGCTGATGCCAAACGGCAATGCAGTGTTGTCTGTTTTTCTGTCTGCGCTGATTACGGGATGCATGCACGGCGTCAATATGATTCTGGTCAGTATGATTCCGCCGTTCTTCAAAAAGTTCAACCGTGTCGGTTTTATCTCCGGCCTGGTAAACTCCTGCACCTATGTGGGCAGTGCAATTTCCAGCTATGGGATTGCGTGGATTGCGGATAAGAGTGGCTGGAACTTAGTTATCCTGTTCTGGACAATCGCCGCACTGTGCGGTACGCTTCTGTGCCTGATGGGGATCAAGCCCTGGAAAAAGTTTGTGAGAAAGTGTGTGTAAAATTCTAAAAGTACAACGTGCGAAAGCTGTAGAAATCTTGTTCCGGCGGGAGGAAAAAACCCAGAAACATTTTTAAAATATAGAAGAAAACCAGGCGGCATGCTGTCCGAATCAGGAGCATGCCGCCTGGTTTTGGCTTCCGCCCACTGTGGTTGACAAACCGCCTAAAACAGGTCACAATGTTAGATACAAGGGAATAACTGTAGGAAAAAGTCCGGGAGATGTCCGGAGGGAGAATTATGGAAAAAGAAATCAGAAGACACTTTTCGAAAATTGGTTTTGCTTATCTGGCAGGATCGATTGTAATATACGCTGTACAGTTTCTGGCGGCGATGGTCGGTAAAAAATTCGTGCCGGGTGTAATGGCGGATGCAAACGGTTCGTTTATCGTACTGATGCTGACGATGTATGGGATTTCCATGCCGTTTATGGGCTGGCTGGTCAGCAGAATTCCGACCCAGAAGATCGAAGAAAGGAAAATGACCGCAGGACAGTGGATCATAGCATTTCTCATGTGCTACGGTCTGATGTACGCAGGAAACCTGATCGGGACGGCGCTGACCTTTGGGATCGGAATGGTAAAAGGAACCGGCGTTGATAATCCACTGGTATCGACGGTGATGCAGCTGAATCCGTGGGTGACGTTTGTTATTGCAGTTTTGATCGCGCCGACGGCAGAAGAACTGCTGTTTCGGAAGTTTTTGACGGAGCGGATTGTAAAATATGGAGAGCTTGCGGCGGTGCTTGCCTCCGGACTGTTTTTTGGACTGTTCCATGGAAATTTGAATCAGTTTTCCTATGCGTTCCTGCTCGGTCTGTTTTTGGGATTTATTTATGTAAAAACCGGAAAACTGCGATATACCATCGGACTCCATATGGCGGTCAATTTTATCGGCTCTTCCCTCGGCACATGGATGCTTCGGGTGACGGGCTATATGGATACGATGGAAACATTGACGGAATTTTTAAATACAAAGAATCTGGCGGTTCTGGCGGATCTAGGGAACGGAATTGTCGGAATGTTCATTTTCGGCTCTTATGCGTCACTGATTCTGATGATGGCAGGAGCCGGACTGATTCTGACGTGGCTGAACCGCAAAAAGTTTGTATGCTGCGCACCGGAAGAGAAAGTTGCTTCCTTAGGTAAAAAGAAAGCGGCGGTCATGATTGGAAATCCCGGAATCTTACTGTATGGCGCATTCTGGATTGGAATCATGATCTGGCAGTTGCTACAGTAAAATGTTTACAGGAAAAGTGAGGAGCTATGATCGAAAAAAGACGAAGAAAAAGACATGGAAGCCATATTTTTCTGATTACACTGATTTTGACGATTGCGCTCGGAAGCGTAGTTTTGGGCTGCAGCATGATCTGGGCTGTTGGAAGCCCACAGCTTGTAGCGGTGAAGCTGGAAAGCCAGCTGGCGAACCTTGTGGAAGATGTCCAAGCAGCGGAAAACGTTTTGGCGAGTGCACAGTCGGCAAAGCCCGTAGGAAAATACGACGCGTTGCTTGCAGATGAGGCGTTGTGTCGGCAGCAGAATATTTATGCAAAAACGGCGGCAAGCCCGAATGAAACGACGATTGTGTTTGCGGGGGACATTCTGTTCGACGACCATTATGCGGTCAAGGTAAAAATGAACCAGCGCGGCAGGGGCATTGAGGGCAGCATTTCGCAGGAAATGCTGGATGTGATGCGCAGCGCGGATATTTTTATGGTAAATAACGAATTTCCCTACAGCAACCGTGGAACTCCGACAGAAAACAAGAAATTCACGTTCCGTGCCAAGCCGGAATATGCATCCTATCTGCTTGACATGGGGGCTGACATCGTTTCTCTGGCGAACAATCACGCGTATGACTACGGCAAGATAGCGTTTCTGGATACATTGGATACCTTAAATGGAATCGGAATGCCCTATGTCGGCGCGGGGCGCAATCTGGAAGAAGCGATCAAGCCGGTTTATTTTATTGTAAATGACCAGAAGATCGCATTTGTTGCCGCAACGCAGATCGAGCGGACAGAGAATCCGGATACAAAGGAAGCGACGCAGAACAGTCCGGGTGTATTTCGCTGTTGGAATGTGGACAAACTGTTAGAGGTAGTTGCAAACGCCAAACAGGTCAGCGACTATGTGATCGTTTATATTCATTGGGGAACGGAAGCTACGGATCAGCTGGATTGGGCACAGAAGGATCAGGCGGTCAAAATTTCGAATGCAGGTGCGGATCTGATCATCGGAGATCATCCGCATGTGCTGCAGCAGTTCGGTTACTGTGAGGATACACCGGTGATGTACAGCCTTGGAAACTTTCTGTTTAACTCCAAAGCACAGGATACCTGTCTGGTAAAGCTGACGCTGGATGCAAATGGCTTTAAGAGCCTGCAGTTTATTCCGGGCAGACAGCAGGACTGCAGCGTAACGATGTTGCACGGGACGGAAAAGGAGCGCGTGCTTTCCTATATGAGAAAGATTTCTCCGGACGTAACGATCGATGGAGACGGATTTGTGACAAAGAAAGGATGAGAAAATTATGTGTACAGCAGCAACGTATCAGACAAAAGACTTTTATTTCGGCAGGACGCTGGATTATGAGTTTTCTTATGGAGACGAGATCGTGGTGACGCCGCGCAGATTTCCGTTGGATTTTTGCCATATGGGAAAATGCGATGCGCATTATGGGATGATCGGTATGGCACATGTGGCGGATGGATATCCGCTGTACTATGATGCGGTCAATGAAAAGGGTGTCGGCATGGCAGGATTGAATTTTGTCGGCAACGCAGTGTATCAGAAAGTGGAAGAAGGACGAGAAAATGTGGCGCAGTACGAGCTGATTCCATGGGTGCTTGGACAGTGTGCCAATCTGCAGGAGGTCAGAAAACTGCTTGCAAAGATGAACCTGGTCGGAACGCCCTTTGGGGATTTTTCTGCTGCACAGCTGCACTGGATCATTGCGGATGCAAGTGGGGCGATAACGCTGGAATGCACGAAGGACGGGCTGCAGGTCTATGACAATCCGGCAGGAGTTTTGACGAATAACCCGCCCTTTCCGATGCAGATGTTCCAGTTAAATAACTATGCAGGATTATCTCCGAAGCAGCCGGAGCACAGATTTTCGGGTCAGATTCCGTTTACAAGCTACAGCAGGGGTATGGGTGCGATGGGGCTTCCGGGAGATCTCTCTTCGGAGTCGAGATTTGCGCGCGTGGCGTTTGTGAAATGCAATTCCATTTCGGGGGATTCTGAAAAAGAAAGCGTCAGCCAGTTTTTCCACATTCTGGGCTCGGTTGATCAGCAGAGAGGCTGCTGCGAGGTGGCAGAGGGAAAGTATGAGATCACGATTTACACGTCCTGCTGCAACGCTTCCAAAGGGATTTACTATTATACAACCTATGACAACCACCAGATCAGCGCAGTAGACATGCATAGAACCGATCTGGACAGCAAGACACTGAGCTGCTACAAGCCGGTTACGGAGGAGCAGATTTTCTGTCAGAACTGACGCAGGAGGCAGAGCTATGTCAGAGGAACGGAAAAAAATAGTTGGCGTAAATCTTGGCAATTGGCTTGTTCTGGAAAAATGGATGCAGCCGTTTTTGTTCGAGGAAAACTGCGCAGAGGACGAGGTCTGGTTAAACCGCAAGGTTCCGGCAAAAAAGCTGCGTCCGCTGATGAAAAAACACAGGGATACCTATATCGAAGAAACGGATTTTGCTAAAATTGCTGCGCACGGCATTAACGCGGTGCGCCTGCCGGTTCCATATTTCGTGTTCGGGGACAGAAAACCATATTCCGGCTGCATCGAATATGTCGATCAGGCGATGGACTATGCGGAAAAGTATGGGTTAAAGGTGCTGATCGATCTGCATACCGTGCCGGGCGGGCAGAACAGCTATGACAACGGCGGCATCACCGGCGTCTGCAAATGGCACCGGAATCCGAAAGAGGTCGCTTATGTATTATATGTGTTAGAACGGCTGGGGAAGCGTTACGGGCATCGGAAAGGGTTACTTGGCATCGAAGTGCTTAACGAGCCCATCAGCTTTCGGGTCTATCTGTTTGCGCCGAGTCGGAAGCAGGCGCTCGATCAGGGAGAAGCAATCGGCAGCAGCCATGTGCCCATGCGTTTCCTGAAAACCTTCTATAAAGAAGCCTATGAAACGCTTCGGGCGGTCATGGATCCGGAGAAGCTGATCGTGTTTCATGACGGGTTCCGGCTGAGCCGCTGGAAAGATTTTTTTGTAAAAAACGGTATGAAAAATGTCATGTTGGATGTTCACGTTTATCTGTGGGTGCTGGACAGCTTTCTGCATTTACATAATCTGCTGCCGTATCAGCTTCTTTTACGCTTTTACGAACGCCAGATCCGGCGGGCGGGACGCTATACGCCGGTGCTGGTGGGGGAATGGTGCCTGTGCAACCGCGTGGCGGATCGCTATGGGAAATCTTCCTATGAAAAAGACGAAGCATGGCGTAAAAAGGTCTACCGGAGGGTTGCGCGGATGCAGTTAAAAACCTGGGACGACTGCAACGCAGCAGGCTCGTTTTACTGGAATTACCAGCTCTACCGCGACAGACAGGAACCGATGTACACAACAAGCCTGGACAGCTGGGACCTGTGCCGCTGCTGGAGCCACGGGTGGATGCCGAAGAACATGCGGTGAAACAGTAGTTTGCCGCGGAAAGCTTCCGGAAGGTACGAGTGAACTGTAATAAAAAAATAGAAAAACTCCTTGACAATCCCCTCCCTATTATGCTAATGTAAACAAGGTCGTTGAGACCGTGCCGAAGACAGCAGGTACCGGATAACCGGTGTAAGAAGAAACGCCTGCCGAGGAGTGAAAGAAATGCGATGAATTTCCCTCTCTGTCTTTGGATAGAGAGGTTTTTTTGTACGAACAACTTCTTTTATTCGGCAGAAGAATCTAAAAGGAGGTAAGAAAATGGCAAAAGTTGAACTGAAAGCACCTGTAGTAGCAGAGATCGCTGAAGCAGTGAAAGATGCGCAGTCTGTTGTTCTGGTAGACTACCGTGGTCTGACCGTTGATCAGGATACCGCACTTCGTAAGCAGCTTCGTGCAGCTGGTGTTACTTACAAGGTGTACAAAAACACAATGATGAACTTTGCGTTCAAGGGAACAGATTTCGAGGCACTTGCTCCGTATCTGGAAGGCCCCAGCGCAATCGCAATCTCTACTACCGACGCAACCGCTCCTGCAAGAGAGCTGGCTAATTTCGCTAAGACAGCTGAAAAGCTGGAGATCAAGGGCGGCGTTGTAGAAGGCAATGCATACGATGCAGCAGGAATCATGGAGATCGCTAAGATCCCTGGAAGAGAAGCTCTTATTTCCAGATTGCTGGGCAGCATGCAGTCCCCTATCACCAACATGGCTCGCGTTCTGAATCAGATCGCAGAGAAAGGCGGCGCAGCAAACTGCGAAGCAGCACCTGCAGAAGAAGCACCTGCTGCAGAATAATCTTTTTTCCGAAAAAGAAACTGAGCCGCAGATGCGGCTGACAAAACAATAATTTAAAACGGAGGTAAATTAAAATGGCAAAATTATCCGCTCAGGAATTTATTGAAGCAATCAAAGAGATGACCGTATTAGAGTTAAACGATCTGGTAAAGGCTTGCGAAGAGGAGTTCGGCGTATCCGCAGCAGCAGGCGTTGTTGTAGCAGCAGCAGGCGGCGAAGCAGCAGCAGCTGAAGAAAAGACCGAGTTCGACGTAGAACTGACCGAGGTTGGCCCTAACAAGGTTAAGGTTATCAAGGTTGTTCGTGAAGTTACCGGTCTGGGCCTGAAGGAAGCTAAGGAAGTTGTAGACGGCGCTCCTAAGGTTCTGAAGGAAGGCGTTTCCAAGGAAGAAGCTGAAGATATCCAGAAGAAGCTGGATGCTGAAGGCGCTAAGGTTACTCTGAAATAATTGAGACCATATCTTACCACAAAGGCGTTCGCGAATGCGGACGCCTTTCCTTTTCGCAATTTTTTAAAAATATCAGTTGACAGACAGAATGGATTGTGTTAGATTGTAGTGTGCACTATTGTGTTAGAGTATGCCATTTTTTATGCAATGGATTTACTTGCTTAGATACCGAAAAGTAATAGTTTCAAGAAATCAATGATAAGAACGGGGTGAAGTGTCAATGGAAAAAAACAGAATACGTCCAATTGCCACCGGCAAGAACATGCGTATGAGTTATGCACGACGGAAAGAAGTATTGGAAATGCCCAACCTTATAGAAATTCAGAAGAATTCCTATAAGTGGTTCCTTGATGAAGGTTTAAAAGAGGTGTTTGACGATATTTCTCCGATTTCCGATTACAGCGGACATCTGAGTCTGGAATTTGTAGACTTCGAGCTGTGTGAAGAAGACGTGAAGTATTCTATTGAGAAGTGCAAGGAAAGAGATGCAACATATGCAGCTCCTCTCAAGGTGAAGGTACGTCTGTATAATAAGGAAAAAGAAGAAATCAGTGAACACGAGATCTTTATGGGCGATTTACCGTTGATGACCGAGACCGGCACGTTCGTTATCAACGGAGCGGAGCGTGTAATTGTCAGCCAGTTGGTGCGTTCCCCCGGCATCTATTACGGCATCGGTCATGATAAGATTGGTAAAAAGCTGTATTCCTGTACAGTAATCCCGAACCGTGGCGCATGGCTGGAGTATGAGACTGATTCCAATGACGTATTTTACGTTCGTGTGGACCGTACCCGTAAGGTACCGATCACTGTACTGCTGCGTGCCCTGGGTCTTGGCACCAATGACGAGATCCGTGAGGTGTTCGGCGATGAACCCAAGATTGAAGCCAGCTTTGCAAAAGACACTTCTGAGAACTATCAGGAGGGTCTGTTAGAGTTATACAAGAAAATCCGTCCGGGTGAGCCTCTGAGCGTAGAGAGCGCAGAAAGCCTGATTAACGCGATGTTCTTCGATCCCAGAAGATATGATCTGGCGAAAGTAGGACGTTATAAATTCAATAAGAAGCTGCTGCTGCGCAACCGTATCCGCGGCCACGAACTGGCTGAGGATGTTGTGGATACCACAACCGGTGAAATTCTGGCAACAGCAGGCACCAAGGTAACAGCAGAACTGGCTGACCTGATTCAGAACAGCGCAGTTCCCTATGTATATATCCAGACTGAGGAAAGAAAAGTCAAAGTGCTTTCCAGCATGATGGTTGAGCTGACCCACTATGTAGATTGTGATGCCAAGGAGCTGGGCGTGACAGAGCTGGTATACTATCCGGTACTGGCACAGATTCTGGAAGAGTATTCTCAGGATCCCGAAGCGCTTGCAGAAGCAATCCGCAAGAATGTGCACGAGCTGATTCCGAAGCATATCACCAAGGAAGATATTTTGGCTTCCATTAACTATAACATGCATCTGGAGTACGGCATCGGTAACGAAGACGACATCGACCATCTGGGCAACCGTCGTATCCGTGCGGTCGGCGAACTGCTGCAGAACCAGTACAGAATCGGTCTTTCCAGACTGGAAAGAGTTGTTCGTGAGCGTATGACCACTCATGATGCAGAGGAGATTTCTCCTCAGGTTCTGATCAACATCAAGCCCGTACAGGCTGCAGTTAAGGAATTCTTCGGATCTTCCCAGCTGTCTCAGTTCATGGATCAGAACAACCCGCTGGGCGAGCTGACGCACAAACGTCGTCTGTCCGCACTGGGACCTGGCGGTCTGTCCCGTGACCGTGCCGGATTCGAGGTTCGAGACGTACACTACTCCCATTACGGAAGAATGTGCCCGATCGAGACACCAGAAGGTCCTAACATCGGCCTGATCAACTCTCTTGCAAGCTATGCAAAGATCAACGAATACGGCTTCATTGAAGCGCCTTACCGTAAGATCGACAAAACTGATCCGGAAAACCCGCGCGTAACCAATGAAGTTGTATATATGACAGCGGATGAAGAAGATAACTACCATGTGGCGCAGGCAAACTCCGAATTGGACGAGGAAGGACATTTCATAAATGCCAACGTATCCGGTCGTTATCTGGATGAAACATCCGAATATCCGAAGACAGTTTTCGAGTACATGGACGTATCCCCTCAGATGGTATTCTCCGTCGCGACTGCACTGATTCCGTTCCTGCAGAACGACGACGCGAACCGTGCGCTGATGGGTTCCAACATGCAGCGTCAGGCAGTGCCGCTTCTGACAACCGAGGCTCCCGTAGTCGGAACCGGTATCGAAGTAAAGGCAGCCGTTGACTCCGGTGTCTGCGTTGTTGCAAAGAAGTCCGGTACCATCGATTATGTATGCTCCAATCTGATCCGTATGACGGCAGATGACGGCGAGAAGATCGAATACCACCTGACCAAGTTCTCCAGAAGTAACCAGTCCAACTGCTACAACCAGAGACCGATCGTATTTAAAGGCGACCACGTTGAAGCAGGACAGGTAATTGCAGACGGTCCTTCGACATCCGAAGGCGAACTTGCACTCGGTAAGAACCCTCTGATCGGGTTCATGACCTGGGAAGGTTATAACTACGAGGACGCTGTACTGCTGAGTGAACGTCTGGTTATGGATGATGTTTATACCTCCATCCATATTGAAGAATATGAAGCAGAAGCCCGTGATACGAAGCTCGGACCGGAAGAAATCACAAGAGATGTTCCCGGTGTCGGCGACGAAGCGCTCAAGGATCTGGATGACAGAGGTATTATCCGTGTCGGCGCTGAGGTTCGTGCCGGAGATATTCTGGTCGGCAAGGTAACTCCCAAGGGAGAAACCGAGCTGACAGCTGAGGAGCGCCTGCTGCGTGCGATCTTCGGTGAAAAAGCGCGTGAGGTGCGTGATACCTCTCTGAAGGTACCTCACGGTGAATATGGTATTATCGTAGATGCCAAAGTATTTACAAGAGAGAATGGCGATGAACTGTCTCCCGGTGTAAATCAGGCGGTTCGTATCTATATCGCACAGAAGAGAAAGATCTCTGTCGGCGATAAGATGGCAGGCCGTCATGGTAATAAGGGTGTCGTTTCCCGTGTACTGCCTGTAGAAGATATGCCGTACCTGCCCAACGGTCGTCCGCTGGACATCGTACTGAATCCTCTGGGCGTACCTTCCCGTATGAATATCGGTCAGGTCCTTGAGATTCACCTCTCTCTGGCTGCAAAAGCCCTCGGCTTTAACGTAGCAACCCCGATCTTCAACGGCGCAAACGAAAAAGATATTCAGGATACCCTGGAACTGGCAAACGATTATGTAAACCTGGAATGGGATGAATTCAAAGAGAAGCATGGCGAAGAGCTGCTTCCTGAGGTTCTGGATTATCTGTATGAAAACCGCGATCACAGAAAGCTCTGGAAGGGCGTTCCGATCTCTAAGGAAGGTAAGGTAAGACTGCGGGATGGCCGTACCGGCGAAGAATTCGACAGCATGGTAACCATCGGTCACATGCATTACCTGAAGCTGCACCATCTGGTAGACGATAAGATCCATGCACGTTCTACCGGTCCTTACTCTCTGGTAACACAGCAGCCCCTGGGTGGTAAAGCTCAGTTTGGTGGCCAGCGTTTCGGTGAGATGGAGGTTTGGGCACTGGAAGCATACGGTGCATCCTACACCCTGCAGGAGATCCTGACTGTGAAGTCTGATGACGTAGTAGGACGTGTCAAGACCTACGAAGCGATCATCAAGGGCGACAACATCCCTGAACCCGGTATTCCGGAATCCTTCAAGGTACTGCTCAAAGAGCTGCAGTCCCTCGGCCTGGATGTCAGAGTGCTGCGGGAGGATAATACAGAAGTTGAGATCATGGAAACTGTCGATTACAGCGATACGGATTACCGCTATGAGATGGAAGGAGATTCCAAGGGCTACAACTACAACGAAGAAGAAAATCTGGGCAAGATGGGTTATCAGAAGCAGGAATTCGACTCCGAGAAACAGGAGCTGGTGAACGCAGATGATGATTACACCGAAGATGCTGCAGACGACGGATTTGAGGAATCTTTTGACGAAGAGTAAGCCGAATCGAAGATATGTAAAGGAGTGCCAAGATGTCTGAAACAAAAAACGAAGTTTATCAGCCGATGACGTTTGATGCGATCAAGATCGGACTTGCGTCCCCGGAGAAGATTCGTGAGTGGTCCAGAGGCGAGGTAACAAAGCCTGAGACGATCAACTACAGAACTCTCAAGCCCGAGCGGGACGGTCTGTTCTGTGAGCGGATTTTCGGACCCAGCAAGGACTGGGAGTGCCACTGCGGCAAATATAAAAAGATCAGATATAAAGGCGTTGTCTGCGACCGCTGTGGTGTTGAAGTAACCAAGTCCAGCGTCCGCAGAGAGCGTATGGGACATATTGAACTGGCAGCGCCGGTTTCCCATATCTGGTATTTCAAGGGAATTCCGAGCCGGATGGGACTGATCCTGGATCTGTCCCCCCGTGTTCTGGAGAAGGTGCTTTACTTTGCTTCCTATATCGTACTGGACAAGGGCGACACCAATCTGGAATACAAGCAGGTTCTTTCCGAGAAAGAATACCAGGATGCAAGAGAAACCTGGGGCAACCGTTTCCGTGTCGGCATGGGTGCAGAATCCATTAAGGAGCTGCTGCAGGCCATCGATCTGGAAACCGAAGCGGTTGACCTGAAAAATGAACTGGTGGATGCAAGCGGACAGAAACGTGCGAGAATCATCAAGCGTCTGGAAGTGGTAGAAGCGTTCCGTGAGTCCGGCAACCGCCCTGAATGGATGATTCTGGATGCCGTACCGGTAATCCCTCCGGATCTGCGCCCGATGGTACAGCTGGACGGCGGACGTTTTGCAACGTCTGACTTAAATGACCTGTACAGAAGAATCATCAACCGTAACAACCGTCTGAAGAGACTGCTGGAGCTGGGTGCTCCGGATATCATTGTTCGCAACGAGAAGAGAATGCTGCAGGAAGCGGTAGACGCTCTGATCGATAACGGCAGAAGAGGCCGTCCGGTAACCGGCCCCGGTAACCGTGCACTGAAATCACTGTCTGACATGCTGAAAGGTAAATCCGGTCGTTTCCGTCAGAACCTGTTAGGAAAGCGTGTTGACTATTCCGGACGTTCCGTTATCGTCGTTGGTCCCGAACTGAAAATTTATCAGTGCGGTCTTCCGAAGGAAATGGCAATCGAGCTGTTTAAGCCTTTCGTAATGAAGGAGCTGGTAAGCAGAGGCATTTCCCAGAACATCAAAAATGCGAAGAAGTTGGTAGAACGGCTGGATACGCAGGTTTGGGACGTTCTGGAAGATGTCATCAAAGAGCATCCGGTTATGCTGAACCGTGCACCTACACTGCACAGACTGGGTATCCAGGCATTTGAGCCGATCCTTGTAGAAGGTAAGGCAATCAAGCTGCATCCCCTTGTTTGTACCGCGTTCAACGCCGACTTCGATGGTGACCAGATGGCTGTACACCTTCCGCTTTCTCAGGAAGCACAGGCAGAGTGTCGTTTCATGCTGCTGTCTCCCAACAACCTGTTGAAGCCTTCCGATGGCGGACCGGTAGCCGTACCTTCCCAGGATATGGTCCTTGGTATTTATTACCTGACCCAGGAGCGTCCCGGTTCTGTCGGCGAAGGAAAATACTTCAAGAGCGTAAACGAAGCCATTCTGGCTTATGAAAATAAAGCCTGCACCCTGCATTCCCGCATCCATGTCCGCATGAGTAAGGTCAACGCAGAGGGCGAGACCGTAACAGGATTCGTAGAATCCACACTGGGCAGATTTATCTTCAACGAGATCCTGCCTCAGGATCTGGGCTATGTAGACCGTACCCAGCCGGAAAACCTCTTAAAGCTGGAGGTTGACTTCCATGTTGGTAAGAAGCAGTTAAAGCAGATTCTGGAAAAAGTAATCAATACCCACGGCGCTTCCAAGACCGCAGAGGTTCTGGATGACGTTAAGGCAATCGGTTACAAGTATTCCACCAGAGCTGCCATGACCGTATCCATTTCCGATATGACTGTGCCTGCACAGAAGGCAGAGATGCTGGCTGAGGCTCAGAAGACTGTAGATAAGATCGGCAGAAACTTCCGCCGTGGTCTGATCACAGAAGAAGAGCGTTACCGTGCCGTTGTCGAGACCTGGCAGGAAACCGATAAAGAGCTGACCGACGTGCTGTTAAAGGGTCTGGATAAATACAACAACATCTTCATGATGGCGGACTCCGGTGCCCGTGGTTCCAACCAGCAGATCAAGCAGCTGGCAGGTATGCGTGGTCTGATGGCGGATACAACCGGTCGTACGATCGAACTGCCCATCAAGTCCAACTTCCGTGAAGGTCTGGACGTACTGGAATACTTCATGTCTGCCCATGGCGCACGAAAAGGTATGTCCGATACCGCTCTGCGTACTGCGGACTCCGGTTATCTGACCCGTCGAATGGTAGACGTATCCCAGGAGCTGATCATCCGTGAGATCGATTGTGCAGAAGGCAAGGATAAGATTCCGGGCATGTCTGTAAAAGCGTTCATGGACGGCAAGGAAACCATCGAAGGCTTAAAAGACAGAATTACAGGACGTTATTCCTGTGAAGACATTTATGATAAGGACGGCGAGCTGATCGTCGGTGCAAACCACATGATCACACCCGGCCGTGCAAAACGGATTATGGAAACAGGTGTCAATAAGAAGGGCGAGCCTGTGGAGGAAGTGAAGATCCGTACCATCCTGACCTGCCGTTCCAAGAGCGGTATCTGTGCAAAGTGCTACGGCGCGAACATGGCGACCGGCGAAGCGGTACAGGTTGGTGAAGCAGTTGGTATTATCGCAGCACAGTCTATCGGTGAGCCCGGTACACAGCTGACGATGCGTACCTTCCACTCCGGCGGTGTCGCTGGTGACGATATCACACAGGGTCTTCCCCGTGTCGAGGAGCTTTTCGAAGCGAGAAAGCCGAAGGGTCTTGCGATTATCGCAGAGTTCGGCGGAACTGCTGTTATCAAGGATACCAAGAAGAAGCGGGAAATTATCATTACCAATAAGGAAACCGGCGAGAGCAAGACTTACCTGATCCCTTACGGTTCCCGTATCAAGGTTGTTGACGGTCAGGAATTAGAGGCCGGCGATGAGCTGACAGAGGGTTCTGTAAACCCGCACGATCTGTTAAAGATCAAGGGTATCCGCGCCGTTCAGGATTACATGCTCCGTGAAGTACAGCGTGTATACCGTCTGCAGGGTGTAGATATCTGTGATAAGCATATCGAGGTTATCGTTCGTCAGATGCTGAAGAAGATCCGCATCGAGGAAAGCGGCGATACCGAATATCTGCCCGGCACAATGGTTGACGTTCTGGATTACGAGGACTTAAACGAAGAGCTGATCGCAGCCGGCAAGAAGCCTGCTGAGGGCAAACAGGTAATGCTCGGTATTACCAAGGCTGCTCTGGCAACCAACTCCTTCCTGTCTGCTGCATCCTTCCAGGAAACCACGAAGGTTCTGACGGAAGCAGCGATCAAGGGTAAGGCTGATCCACTGATCGGTCTGAAGGAAAACGTTATTATCGGTAAGCTGATTCCTGCCGGTACCGGTATGAAACGTTACCGCAATGTCAAGTTAAACACGGATGCGATGATTGCCGCTGAGGAAGCAGAGCGCGCAGCCAGAGCAGAAGAGGAAGCGAGACTTGCTGCAGAAGCTACAGCAGCGGAAAAGAAATCCAAAGAGGATGACGAGCTGCTGGAAGAAACCGCTGACGAAGATGTAACCGATGAAGAACTCCCCGAAGAGGAAGCGATTCTGGACGAGGACATCGACGAAGAACTGGACGAGGAAGCCGAAGCAGAAGAAAACGGCGAGGAGTAATCTGACCCGGGTGTTCCATTCAACAATAAAAAGTACACCTTGCAAAAATGCCGGTGTCGTACACAATAGAATGCACGCTCTGCGAACATTCTATTGTTACAAATGAAGAAACAGAGCAGGCGGATGTTCCTCAAAATGAGCATCCGCCTGTTTTCTTATCGTATAGGAAACTTCGTTTCCATACGATAAGAAACGCTCCGCGCGGATCGCACTGCAGCGGAATGGAAGAATGTCGCTTGCGCGACCCGACGCAGGCGGAGAATCCTGCTTCGCAGGATTCTTTTTTATGTGCATGTCTGGCGGTGTGTTTGTGCTTACCCTTCAGCAAATCCGGAAAGCGATTTTTCCTGCCGTTTCTTTGCCGGAAAATCCCGCAAAAAAGTAGAAAAACCGCTTGACACGGCAATTAAAAGCACTTATACTAGGAGAGCATGCATTGGGAGAGGATTTTATTTTGATGCGCGAAAATTGCTGTAAAACAGCGGTTTTATCCTGATAGAACCGCAGGTTGAGTGTAGCTTGTCCCTGGACATAGTTACGCATAGCTACGCATGAAAGAAAACCTTTGCTATGTATGAATAAGACCGGAGAACCGGTCAAGAATAGAGCAAGAGAGAAAAATCGCAGGAGGTGAAACAGAATGCCAACATTTAACCAGTTAGTAAGAAAAGGACGTCAGACATCTGTAAAGAAGTCTACAGCACCGGCTCTGCAGAGAGGTTACAACTCCCTTCACAAGAAGGCAACCGATACCTCTTCCCCGCAGAAGAGAGGCGTGTGCACAGCTGTTAAGACAGCGACTCCTAAAAAGCCTAACTCCGCTCTTAGAAAGATCGCCAGAGTACGTCTTTCCAACGGAATCGAAGTAACCAGCTACATTCCCGGTGAAGGCCACAATCTGCAGGAGCACTCCGTTGTTCTGATCAGAGGCGGACGTGTTAAGGACTTACCTGGTACCAGATACCACATCATCAGAGGTACCCTGGATACCGCAGGCGTTGCAAACAGACGTCAGGCAAGATCCAAATACGGCGCTAAGAGACCTAAAGCCGCTAAGAAATAATCCGCGGTAGCTGGAAGTACCACAAACGGAAACTAATTTTAAGTGTTGGAATTCTTATGCAGAGAAATCTGCAGTTCGCTTACGCGATGAGATAGACCGCACGAACACATTAGATGACACATGTGAGTACCGATGAATTAATTGAGATGATTAAGGAGGGAAGAAACGTGCCACGTAAAGGACATATTCAGAAAAGAGACGTATTAGCAGATCCTTTATACAACGACAAGGTTGTAACCAAGCTGATCAATAACATCATGCTGGATGGTAAGAGAGGCGTTGCACAGAAGATTGTATACGGCGCATTTGCAAGAGTAGAAGAAAAAGCCGGCAAACCGGCTCTGGAAGTATTTGAAGAGGCAATGAACAACATCATGCCTGTTCTGGAAGTCAAAGCAAGACGTATCGGCGGCGCAACCTATCAGGTGCCGATCGAAGTCAGAGCTGACAGACGTCAGGCTCTTGGTCTTCGCTGGCTGACCATGTTCTCTCGCAAAAGAGGCGAGAAGACCATGGAAGAGAGACTGGCTAACGAGATCCTGGATGCATCGAACAATACCGGTGCTTCCGTGAAGAGAAAAGAAGACGTTCATAAGATGGCTGAAGCGAACAAGGCATTCTCTCATTACAGATTCTAATCGAATCTGTAATGCAGAAGAGCGTTGCAGTTGCTTCTGGCTGATTCAATTAGGAGGAAAAACCTTTGGCTGGAAGAGAATATCCCTTAGAGAGAACCAGAAATATCGGTATTATGGCTCACATCGATGCTGGTAAAACTACCACCACCGAGCGTATCCTGTATTATACCGGTGTTAACTATAAAATTGGTGATACTCATGAAGGTACTGCAACCATGGACTGGATGGCTCAGGAGCAGGAGAGAGGTATTACAATTACTTCTGCTGCTACCACCTGTCACTGGACCTTGCAGGAAAATTGCAAAGCAAAGCCCGGCGCAGAAGAGTGTCGTATCAATATCATTGATACCCCTGGACACGTTGACTTCACAGTAGAAGTTGAGCGTTCCCTGCGTGTACTGGACGGCGCTGTCGGCGTGTTCTGTGCAAAGGGCGGTGTAGAACCTCAGTCTGAGAACGTATGGCGTCAGGCTGATACCTACAATGTACCCCGTATGGCATTCATCAATAAGATGGATATCCTGGGTGCAAACTTTTACGGCGCAGTAGAGCAGATCAAAACCCGTCTGGGCAAGAACGCGATCTGTGTTCAGCTGCCTATCGGCAAGGAAGATGATTTCAAGGGAATCATCGACCTGTTTGAAATGAAAGCCTACATCTACAATGACGATAAGGGCGATGATATTTCTATTGTTGATATCCCGGAAGATATGAAGGATGAGGCTGAACTGTATCGTTCTGAGCTGGTAGAGAAGATCTGCGAGCTGGATGACGATCTGATGATGGCTTATCTGGAAGGTGAGGAGCCCTCTGTTGACGAGCTGAAAGCAGCTCTGAGAAAAGGCACCTGCGAATGTACCGCTGTTCCGGTATGCTGCGGAAGCGCATACAAGAACAAGGGCGTACAGAAGCTTCTGGATGCAATCGTAGAGTATATGCCTTCTCCTCTTGATATCCCTCCGATTAAAGGTGTGGATCTGGAAGGCAACGAGGTTGTCAGACATTCTTCTGATGAAGAGCCGTTCTCTGCTCTGGCATTCAAGATCATGACAGACCCCTTCGTAGGTAAGCTTGCTTACTTCCGTGTGTATTCCGGTACTATGAACGCTGGTTCTTATGTGCTGAATGCAACAAAAGATAAAAAGGAACGTGTTGGACGTATCCTGCAGATGCATGCAAACAAGAGAATGGAGCTGGAAAAGGTTTATTCCGGTGATATCGCTGCTGCAGTAGGCTTCAAGTTTACTACAACCGGTGATACCATCTGTGATGAGCAGCATCCGGTAATCCTGGAGTCCATGGAATTCCCTGAACCCGTTATTGAGCTGGCAATCGAGCCTAAGACCAAAGCAGGTCAGGATAAGATGGGCATTGCTCTTGCAAAGCTTGCAGAAGAAGATCCTACCTTCCGTCAGCATACCGATCAGGAGACAGGCCAGACCATCATCGCCGGCATGGGCGAGCTGCATCTGGAGATCATCGTAGACCGTCTGCTGCGTGAATTCAAGGTAGAGGCTAATGTAGGTGCTCCTCAGGTTGCTTACAAAGAGACCTTCACCAAGGCCGTTGATGTGGACAGCAAGTATGCGAAGCAGTCCGGTGGTCGTGGTCAGTATGGTCACTGTAAAGTTAAGTTCGAGCCTATGGATCCTAACGGCGAGGAAACCTTCAAGTTCGAGTCCACCGTTGTCGGCGGCGCGATTCCGAAGGAATATATCCCTGCTGTAGGCGAAGGTATCGAAGAGGCTACAAAGGCTGGTATTCTGGGTGGCTTCCCGGTTCTGGGCGTACATGCAAATGTATACGACGGTTCCTACCATGAAGTCGACTCCTCTGAAATGGCATTCCACATCGCTGGTTCCCTTGCATTCAAGGAAGCTATGCAGAAGGGTAATCCGGTTCTGCTGGAGCCTATCATGAAGGTTGAAGTAACCATGCCTGAAGAATACATGGGTGATGTAATCGGAGATATCAACTCCCGCCGCGGACGTATCGAAGGTATGGACGATATCGGCGGCGGCAAGATGGTAAAAGCTTATGTACCGCTTGCTGAAATGTTCGGTTACTCCACAGACCTGCGTTCCAAGACTCAGGGTCGTGGTAACTACTCCATGTTCTTTGAAAAGTACGAACAGGTTCCGAAGAACGTGCAGGAGAAGGTACTGGCAGCAAAAGCAAAATAATCTGATTTGCTGTTGCAGTTCACTCGTATCTTCCCAGGTACAGGTTTCATGTCCGCATGAGAAACTGTGCAGAGGAAGAAGTTTACACCGCGAAATTGTACTTGAAAATCCAGCTATTATCGAATATAATCAATAATAGCTGGTTCAAATTAAAACTAACTCACTGAATTAAGGAGGATTACAAGAAATGGCTAAAGCTAAATTTGAAAGAACAAAGCCCCATTGTAACATTGGTACCATCGGCCACGTTGACCATGGTAAAACAACTCTGACTGCTGCTATTACTAAGGTTCTTCATGAGAGACTGGGCACTGGCGAAACAGTTGCTTTCGATAATATCGATAAGGCTCCCGAAGAAAGAGAACGTGGTATCACCATTTCTACCGCTCACGTTGAATACGAGACCGAGAGGAGACATTACGCACACGTTGACTGCCCTGGACATGCTGACTACGTTAAGAACATGATCACTGGTGCAGCTCAGATGGACGGCGCTATCCTGGTTGTAGCTGCAACTGATGGTGTTATGGCTCAGACCAAAGAGCACATCCTGCTGTCCCGTCAGGTAGGCGTTCCTTACATTGTTGTTTTCCTGAACAAGTGCGATATGGTAGACGACGAGGAACTGCTTGAGCTGGTTGAGATGGAAGTTACCGAGCAGCTGGAAGAGTACGGTTTCCATGACTGCCCGATCATCAGAGGTTCTGCTCTGAAGGCTCTGGAAGATCCTAACAGCGAGTGGGGCGACAAGATCCTTGAGCTGATGCACACTGTTGACGAGTACATTCCGGATCCTAAGCGTGACACCGACAAGCCTTTCCTGATGCCTGTCGAGGACGTATTCACCATCACAGGTCGTGGTACTGTTGCTACTGGCCGTGTTGAGAGAGGCGTTCTGCATCTGAATGATGAAGTAGAAATCGTTGGTATCAAAGAAGAGACCAAGAAGACTGTTGTAACCGGTATCGAAATGTTCCGTAAGATGCTGGATGAGGCACAGGCTGGTGATAACATCGGCGCTCTGCTGCGTGGTATCCAGAGAACTGAAATCGAAAGAGGACAGGTTCTGGCAAAACCCGGCACTGTTACCTGCCACCACAAATTCACCGCTCAGGTTTACGTTCTGACCAAGGATGAAGGCGGCCGTCATACACCTTTCTTCAACAACTACAGACCTCAGTTCTACTTCCGTACAACTGACGTTACCGGCGTTTGCGAACTGCCTGCTGGCACAGAGATGTGCATGCCTGGTGATAACGTAGAGATGACCATCGAACTGATCCATCCCGTAGCTATGGAGCAGGGTCTTACCTTCGCTATCCGTGAAGGCGGCAGAACCGTTGGTTCCGGCCGTGTAGTTTCCATCATCGAGTAATTCGAACATAGGAAATTCAATTTTAAATATTGTGCTCAAGCGTAAGATGCCCGTAGAACTTCGGTTCTACGGGTTTTTCTGTTCCACAGTTCACTTGAAACCTTCTATTGTCATGAATCGCATCTTCAATGCTTTCCACTGCTTTGCAGCTCTTTTTACTCATAAAATGGCGCGTGAATTTCCAACACCGCATATTGACGTGCCTATTTGCAGGGTGGTATAATTTGTTACATATGGATTGATATCGCAAAAGGAGATGTGAGAATACAGATGCAGGGAAGAACACACAACTGCGGCCAGCTCAGACTGGAAAACGCAGGAGAAAAAGTAACTCTGGTCGGATGGTTTGAGAACATCCGTAAGGTGAGCAAAAATCTCGGATTTGTTATCCTGAGAGATTTTTATGGAACGACACAGATCGTCGTTGAAACAGAAGATCTGATGGAGCAGTTTTCTGCAATCAATACAGAGTCTACCATTGAAGTAACAGGAACCGTGCGAGAGCGCAGCTCGAAGAACCCGAAGCTGGCAACCGGGGATGTTGAAGTAGTTCCCGAAACCGTTAAGGTACTGGGCAAGTGCCAGTATCAGGAGCTTCCGTTCCAGATTAACCGTTCGAAAGAAGCAGATGAAAATACAAGACTGAAATACCGTTATTTGGATCTCAGAAATCCGGAGGTAAAATCCAAGATCGTATTGAGAAGCAAGATTGTAGCAGATCTTCGTTCCGCAATGGTTGCCCATGATTTCATGGAAATTACAACGCCGATCCTGACCTGCTCTTCTCCGGAGGGTGCAAGAGACTATCTGGTTCCTGCCAGAAAGCATCCGGGTAAGTTTTACGCGCTGCCTCAGGCTCCGCAGCAGTTCAAGCAGCTGCTGATGGCTTCTGGCTTTGACCGTTATTTCCAGATTGCTCCCTGTTTCAGAGACGAGGATGCGAGAGCAGACCGTTCTCCGGGTGAATTCTATCAGCTGGATATGGAAATGGCATTTGCCAATCAGGAAGATGTCTTTGCTGTTCTGGAAGACGTTCTTCCTCCGATTTTTGCAAAGTATGGTATTTATCATGAAGCCTCTACCGCTCCCTTCAAACGGATTCCCTACAGAGAGGCCATGGAGAAATACGGCTCCGATAAGCCAGATCTGAGAATCAGCCTGCTGGTTCAGGATGCGACAGAAGCTCTGGCAGACTGCGGCTTTGAACCCTTTGCAGGCAAGACGGTAAAGGCTGTCGTAGCGCCTGATTTCAAGGGTACCAGAAAGCAGATCGATAAGATGTGCGCAGAAGTAGAAGTGATCAGCGGTCAGAAGGCATACTGGTTTAAGATGGATGAAAACGGTGAGCTGGCTGGCGGTATTGCGAAGTTCTTGCAGGAAAAGAAGAACGCTGTTATAGAAGCTCTCGGCTTAAAGAATGGTGACTTTGTAGCACTGAGTGCAGGTACCCTGGGCGCAGCACAGAAGACTGCAGGTGTTATTCGCAAGCTGGTTGGCACATCCTTCGATGGCTATATGAAAAAAGAATGCTATGAGTTCTGTTGGGTTGTTGATTTCCCGATGTACGAAATCGGCGAAGAGTCCGGCGAACTGGAATTTTGCCACAATCCTTTCTCCATGCCCCAGGGCGGCGTAGAAGCGCTGGAGAATCAGGATCCGCTGGAGATTCTGGCATATCAGTACGATCTGGTCTGCAACGGAATTGAGTTGTCTTCCGGTGCGGTGCGTAACCACGATCCTGAGATCATGGTAAAAGCGTTCGAGCTGGTTGGACTGGGCGAAGAAGATGTGAAAGCGAAATTCCCTGCTATGTACAATGCATTTTGCTACGGCGCACCGCCGCACGCAGGGATTGCTCCCGGCGTAGACCGTATGGTTATGCTGATTGCAGGTGAAGACAGCATTCGCGAGATTATTCCGTTCCCGATGAACAAGAATGCTCAGGACGTTATGATGGGCGCTCCTGCAGAGGTAGACGAGAAGCAGCTGAGAGAGGTTCATATCAAGATCAGCGCTCCGGAGAAGCAGTAAGTAAGAAAACAATAGAATGTACGCTCTGCGAGCATTCTATTGTTATGAATAAAAACGTGCGGAACACTTTCCGATCGAAGGTGTTTCGCACGTTTTGTTGTTTCGGACAATAGAATATTTGCAGAGCATGCATCATTCTATTGTACGAGAAAATAGAATATTCGCAGGGTTTGGGATCAGCCGTAGCTGATAACAACCTTATGCCTGCGTGCCAAAGCAATGCGGAAGCAGCAAAACTCTGAAATGGCACAGAGTTTATCGGCAAGGCTGATTAACCATGCCTCCCGGCTTTCGGGAAGAGGTCCAAGCGGAAACATGTGGGACAGGATCGCCTGTCGCTCTTTGTCGGAAATCAGGAAATGCTTTTCGCTGGTGCTGGCGGCCACTCTGGGATGATAGTAGGCCTGTATTTCCCCTTTGGGAAGCTTATCTTTGAAATCGTAAACACAGAAGTCATGAAGAAGTCCGGCCCGGGCAGCTGTTTGGGCATCCCATCCGAGCTTTCTGGCAATGAGCCAGGAGATATAAGAAACGTTCAGACTGTGCATGAAGCGGGTTGTCTGAAAATGCTGCTTATACCGTTGAAGCTTTTTGAATTCGGGATTGTCCAGAATGCTCTGCACCAGACCGCGGTACTCGGCGCTGATATCATCCGCGACTGTAATCTCCATCGGCTGTCACATCCTTTCCGGCGGGAACGAGTACGGATTTTCCGTGGTTTAAAAAGCGGAGAACCGTTGTTCCTCCTGCTTTTAAGTATACTGCACCGGGAGTGAAAAACAAGTGGAAAAGACTGGATTTCACGAAGATTTCATAAACGGTGCGGGGAAAACTGTAACTGCTGAAATTTTCTTTTACATGGAATCAGAGCCTTCCGACAAGCAGATTTTGTACTTGTCGAAAGGCTCTGAGGAAATTTTAATATTTCATAGAAATATTCTGGCTGATGAGCCCGTGCCACACCACGCTGCCGGAAGAAAGCGTTGCGGGAACGTCGATCAGGCGCTGATTTTCGGAACCGCGGAATGCAAGGCTGATGTTTTTCTGAGCCTCGATAAATTCCCCATCAACGAGGACATCGATCAGGGAAAGCATCTCATCCGTGCATTCGCACCGAGCGCGGCTTTCGGACAGAAGATCAGATTCCAGGGTGTAGCCGGTATAGCACCAGATTGTTTTACCGGGATACTGCGCACGGACTTTTTTCAGGAAAGGAACAAGCGCCCGCTGGTTATCCGGTTCAAACGGTTCTCCGCCCAGCAGGGACAGTCCGTCGATATAATCTGGGGAAAGCAGCGTAAGCAGTTTGCTTTGCGCTTGTTCATCGAATGGGGAGCCGTAGGAAAAGCTCCAGGTTTCTGGGTTGAAACAGTTATGGCAGTGATGAGTGCAACCGGAGACGAAAAGGGAAACCCGCACGCCCTCTCCGTTTGCAATATCACAGTTTTTGATTGTACCGTAGTTCATTATAGATGAAGCACCCTCTCTTTAATTTCCTGCGTCCGTCCCTGATTCCAGAACTGAGTGCCAATATAGCCGCAGGTACGCCTTGCGACGTTTAATTTGTTCTGATCGGTGCAGCCACATTTCGGACATTTCCAAATGAGCTTTTTGTGTTCATCCTCAACGATCTGAATTTCGCCGGTATAACCGCATTCCTGGCAATAGTCGCTCTTGGTGTTTAACTCTGCGTACATGATGTTGTCGTAGATAAAGCGCATGACCTGAATGACAGCCGGGATGTTGTCCTGCATATCGGGAACCTCCACATAGCTGATCGCTCCGCCGGTGGAAAGCGCCTGGAACTGGGACTCGAATTTCAGCTTGGAAAAAGCGTCGATTGGCTCGGTAACGTGCACATGGTAGCTGTTGGTGATATAGTTCTTGTCCGTTATGCCCTCGATGATGCCGAAACGCTTCTGCAGGCATTTGGCGAACTTGTAGGTTGTACTCTCGATCGGAGAACCGTAAATGGAGAACGCGATATTGGTTTCCCGTTTCCATTTGTTGCAGGCATCGTTCATGTGCTGCATGACTTCCAGTGCGAACGGGGTCGCTTCCGGATCGGTGTGGGATTTGCCGGTCATGTATTTGACACATTCGTACAGACCAGCATAGCCAAGGGAAATCGTGGAGTAGCCGCCGTAGAGCAGCTTGTCGATCGTTTCGCCTTTTTTGAGACGGGCAAGAGCACCGTACTGCCAGAGGATCGGGGCAGCGTCAGATAAAGTACCCTCTAAACGCTTATGGCGAAGCATCAGGGCGCGATAGCACAAATCAAGACGCTCGTCGAAAATTTCCCAGAATTTCTTGAAATCCCCGCCGGAGGAAAGTGCGACGTCAGGTAGGTTGATGGTTACGACGCCCTGGTTGAAGCGGCCGTAGAATTTGTAATTGCCGTTTTCATCCTTCCAGGGACTCAGGCAGCTGCGGCAGCCCATAACGGGGAAGCAGTTGCCTTCTTTTAATTCTTTCATTTTCTTTTCAGAAATATAATCAGGGACCAGACGCCTTGCGGTGCATTTTGCTGCGAGCTGTGTCAGGTAGAAGTATTCGGAGTCCTCTTCCACGTTGTCGTCTTCGAGCACATAGATCAGCTTGGGGAACGCGGGAGTAATCCATACGCCTGCTTCGTTCTTGACGCCCTGATAGCGCTGTTTTAAGGTTTCTTCGATAATCAGTGCGAGATCCTTTTTTTCCTGCGCATTTTTTGCCTCATTCAGATACATGAAGACCGTCAAAAACGGTGCCTGGCCGTTTGTGGTCATCAGGGTGATGATCTGGTACTGAATGGTCTGTACGCCCTTGGTGATCTCACGGTGCAGACGGGTTTCCACGATATCGTTGAGTTGTTCGGGAGTCGCCTGGGTGTTGAGAATTTTCATTTCTTCGGCAACTTCGGTGCGGATCTTTTCCCGGGAAACCTGTACGAAAGGCGCGAGGTGTGCGAGAGAAATACTCTGTCCGCCGTACTGGTTGCTTGCCACCTGCGCGATGATCTGGGTCGCGATGTTGCAGGCTGTGGAAAAGCTGTGGGGCTTTTCAATTTTGGTTTCGCTGATGACGGTGCCGTTCTGCAGCATATCCTCGAGGTTTACGAGGTCGCAGTTGTGCATGTGCTGTGCGAAGTAGTCGGAATCGTGGAAGTGGATCAGCCCCTTCTGGTCAGCCTCTACGATGTCGGAAGGCAGTAAAAGGCGCTGGGTTAAGTCACGGCTGACCTCACCTGCCATGTAGTCACGCTGTACGCTGTTGACCGTAGGGTTTTTGTTGGAATTTTCCTGTTTGGCCTCTTCGTTGTTGCATTCGATCAGCGAAAGGATCCGGGTATCCGTGGTGTTGGATTTGCGGATCAGAGAGCGCTGATAGCGGTACTGGACATAGTGCTTCGCGAGGTCGAAAGCGCCGGTTGCCATGATCTGGTTTTCTACCATATCCTGTACTTCTTCTACGGATACAGCGCGTCCGATCTTGTTGCATTTATATTCGACGTAGTCTGCAATATCGTGAATCTGTTCCGGAGAAAGTCTGGTTCCTTCCTCAGAGTTGTTGGCCTTTGTGATGGCCGCCACAATTTTTTCGGAATCGAAAGTGGCTTCAGAGCCGTTCCTCTTGATGATTTTCATAGTCTCCCTCTCCTTTTTCGTGCAAAAATCTCGGAAAACGGAGTAAATGACAGTTTCTCGAGATTTAACATAAAATCTGACATGCTCCGGCAGTGTTCTTCTACTGTGGAGTGCAAGCATTATTATATAACCGAAGTCCTGATAAAATAGTTGCACAAGCAACAAATATAGGATATAATACAAAATATAGTGGTTTGCACAAAAATAGACTACATGATGGTGTGAAAATATGGAACAATTTATTGGCTTTTGGGACTTGACAAAAGAACAGCAGGAGCGTTTGGCAGCGGACGGGATGTTGAATATCCGGACGTTTGGAAAGCGCCAGGTGCTGATGAATCAGGACGACGACGCGGACAATGTGGGCGTTATGCTGAGCGGAACCGCCTTTTTGGAGAGTATGAATCAGGAGGGACAGCGACGGATTCTGGATTATTATGAGCCGAAGGAGAGTTTTACACGGAAATGCTTTCCGGATGTGGAGGGCGTATGCTACGTCATTTCGCGTTCCGGCTGCCAGGTTGCTTTTTTGAATGACAGAAAGCTGTCGTCGGCTTATAAAAAATATGAAAAGCGCGGGCAGCTTCTGGAGGAAATTCTGATGGGAACCCAGAAACGTGCGCTGATGCACGCGGATGTGCTGGGGCAGAAGACGCTGCGGCAGAAGCTGATGACGTATTTTCAGTTTTTGAACCGCCAGAAGGGCAGAGATGGTTTTTCTTTGCCGTTTTCCTATACGGACTGCGCGGACTATCTGTTTGTGGATCGCAGCGCGATGATGCGCGAACTGGGACGGATGAAGGAGGAAGGACTGATTCGGACGGAAGGGAAGAAAATCTGGCTGGAGGAGAAAAAACTGCGGTGAAGATATCAGGGAGAAGGGAAGATAAAAAAACAACAGCTATTATTGGTAGAATTCGCAAAGATGTGGGGGCATATTGGGGTTTTGCTGTCGTGTTTGTTTTGTATGATATTGCAGCGCATGCGATGTTTCATGCGTTCTGTCCCTCCGTGTTTTTATTTGGTCTGCCTTGTCCCGGCTGTGGGATGACGCGGGCGGTGTTCTTTTTTATCACAGGGCAGTTTCAGAGGGGAATGCAGATGAATCCGCTGGGGCTTCTGTGGATTCTATGGGCTGCTTATCTGGTGGTTATGCGGTATGGGTTTGGGAAAAAAGCGAAAGGGCTGATGACGGCTGCGGGCGTGATTGTAGTGCTGATGGTCGCAGTCTATTTGTATCGAATGTATTGCTTCTTCCCCGGAGAGCCGCCGATTAGCTACACATCGGGCAGTCTGGCGGAGCGGCTTATTCCGGGGTATCGGAAGTGGATTCTGGGATTGGTTCGAATGCTGCAGGGGTGAGAGACGCTGCGTTACTCATGACAATAGAATGCTCGCAGAGCGTGCATTCTATTGTTTGCTCCAGCGTCCGGACGCGCCGCAGGGCAGCACCAGTCCGTTGTCTGTAACGGGCAGTCCGATTTCGGATGCTTCGGTGTGTCCGCCGAATTTCGGCGTAATGGCAGTCTGCATCATATAGTTTAAAACAGCAGGCTGTAGACCGGTTGTATAGGAGTTGATCAGGAAAAAGAGCGGGTCATCGGACAGAATCTGAGTCGTCAGTTCGATGAAGGGATAGATGCTCTCTTCAATTTTCCAGATTTCGCCTTTAGGACCTCTGCCGTAGGAGGGAGGATCCATGATGATGCCATCATAGTGGTTGCCGCGGCGGATTTCACGTTCGACAAATTTTACACAGTCATCTACGAGCCAGCGGATCGGAGTATCGGAAAGACCGGAAGCCGCTGCGTTTTCTTTTGCCCAGGTAACCATGCCCTTGGAAGCGTCCACATGGGTGACTGCTGCGCCTGCCTTCGCTGCGGACAGGGTAGCGCCGCCGGTGTAGGCGAACAGATTCAGCACTTTAACCGGGCGGCCAGCGTTGGCAATCAGGTTGCCAAACCAGTCCCAGTTTGTTGCCTGTTCCGGAAACAGACCGGTATGTTTGAAGCTAAACGGCTTTAAACGGAAGGTCAGTTCGCGGTAATGGATGCTCCATTCCTCGGGCAGATTGAAAAATTCCCATTCGCCGCCGCCCTTGGAGCTGCGATGATAATGGCCGTTTTTCTTTTTCCAGCCGGGATTTTTGCGGGGGGTATTCCAGATGACCTGCGGATCGGGACGCACGAGAAGATAATCTCCCCAGCGTTCCAGCTTTTCTCCGCTGGAAGTATCCAGCACTTCATAATCTTTCCATTGATCTGCGATCCACATATTTTCCTCTCATTTCTGCGCACGCTTTTTGCGCATGCCGAGTTTGTGTCAAGTGCGCACAGACACAAATCTCGCGATTGAAAAATTTTATTTTTCAATCTTTATTCTTCATTTTGTAAGTAATATAGTTACAGGAATTATCTGCAAAGTATCCGGGCAAAACTGCGTTTGCGCGTGTATGCACAGGATAATAATACGAGATTATCATACAGGAAGTGCGCCCAAAAAGCAATCATTCTATTGCTGGAGCGTTGCGATGAAAAAAATCGTTACTGTTCACCCACTTAAAATTTCCACATCCGGCATAAATTCTGAAATTCCTCTGCGGAGGACGAAAGGTATTTGTTGCGGTGCCGGATCAGGTATAGGCTGCGGGTCAGGATGTCGGGCGGAAGCGGAAGGGAGACAAGATCTCCGGATTTCAGTGCATCCCGGACGAGAAGCTCCGGTAAAATTGCGATGCCGAGACCGTTTTGGGCGGCGCGGATGAGGGCGAGGGTGCTGACGCTTTCCCAGGCGGGCGCGATCTGGATGCCGCCGGATAAAAAGAGACTTTCGACGATTTCCCTGCCGGCACTGCCTGGTTCGCGTAAAAGGAGGGGGCAGGAAGCAGCGTCGGCGAGGGTGACCGTCCGGTTGGCGGCAAGCGGATGTCCGGGAGCTGCGACCATGCAGAGCATATCGGCAGAAAAGACCTCTGAAATGATTTCCGGGTGAGTGACAGTGCCTTCGACCAGGGCAAAATCCAGCTGATTGTCGACGACTGCCTGCTCGATTGTGCCGGTATTTTTGATCGTTACATAGATTTTGATTTCCGGGTGCTGCTCCTGATAGGTTTTGACAAGGGAGGGGAGCAGGCAGGTGCCGAGAGTGATGCTGGAGCCAATATGGAGCGGGGCATTTGCATCCCAGGCGGGAATTTTGTTTTCCATTTCTGAAAAAAGTGACACGATATGGAGTGCATATTCATAGAAGCGATGCCCGTTCTCCGTCGGGTAAATCCGTCGGGAGAGGCGGTCGAACAGGCGGATATGATAATATTCCTCCAGCTCCTTGATCGCCAGACTGACGGACGGTTGAGCCAGATGCAGGCTGTTCGATGCGAGGGTGATGCTTTTTTGCTGATATACGGCGACAAAAATTTTCATATGACGCAGAGTCATGGCGGTTCCTCCAAGGTGATCGAGTGAAAAATAAGTGTGATCGCTTATTTTCACGCAGTTATTTGTACCGAAGGTGTCAAAAGACTGCTCCTGCACAGCTTATATAATAAAAATATTATATATTTTATACTATAATACTATTTTACTTATATTACAAGAAAAGGTATGATAAGAACGATTACAAGAGGCTGTACGATGTTAGAAACAAACAGAAGCAGCGGGCATGCGAAAAAGCGTGCGCAGAAATGAGAGGAAAGCATGAAGGAGAAATGGACGAAGATCCGAAAAGTATTTTTTTCCACGCTGTATTTAAGCGCGTTTACGTTCGGCGGCGGATACGTCATCGTCACGCTGATGAAAAAGAAATTTGTAGATGAGCTGCACTGGATCGATGAAGAGGAAATGCTCGATCTGGTGGCGATTGCGCAGTCCGCGCCGGGAGCGATTGCGGTAAACGGTGCAATCGTCGTAGGTTACAAGCTGGCGGGCCTCGCAGGGGCACTCGCAGCGATCATCGGAACGATTATTCCGCCGTTTGTGATTTTGTCGGTGATCTTTTATTTTTATGCGGCATTTTCTTCTAATTATATTGTAAAAACGGTGCTGGACGGCATGCAGGCGGGCGTCGGCGCGGTCATTGCGTCGGTTGTCTATGATATGGGCAGCGGCATCGTGGCAGGGAAACAAAAATCGTCCCTCGCAATTATGGCGGCAGCGTTCCTTGCGGTCTGCATTTTTAATGTCAACGTGGTCTATGTCGTGATCTTCTGTATCGTGCTCGGAGTGGTACGGACCCTGATCCGGAAGAGAAAGGAGAAAAAGAAATGATTTACTGGCAGCTTTTTCTGAGCTTTTTGCAGATCGGAATGTTCAGCTTCGGCGGCGGCTATGCAGCGCTTCCGCTGATTCAGGAGCAGGTAGTGACGCAGCATGGGTGGCTGTCGAGATCGGAATTTACCGACCTGATTACAATTTCCCAGATGACGCCCGGACCGATTGCAGTCAATTCCGCGACGTTTGTCGGCATCCGGCTGGCAGGCTTTTTGGGAGCGCTGGCGGCGACATTTGGCTGTATTTTTCCGTCGTGCATCCTGGTAACGGTGCTGTCCTATCTTTATTTAAAATACCGTAAAATGAGCATGCTGCAGGGCGTGCTGGAAACGCTGCGTCCGGCAGTTGTGTCGATGATCGCGGCGGCAGGCGTATCGATCCTGATCACTGCGTTCTGGAATGACGCGGTGAGCTTTATGTCGACGAAGTGGGATTCGATCGTGATTTTTGTTGTCGCAGTATGGCTGTTAAAAAAGAAAAACTGGAATCCGATTCTTGTGATGGTGCTGAGCGGTTTTGCAAAGCTGGCAGTGCAGGGTGTGCTTGCGCTGGTTGGCATAGTATGATAAGGTAGGAATAGAACAAAGCATCCGGATGCGCTGAGGCGGAGGCACAGTAAAATGTCGTTCAAAGTGCGCAGCCAACAATAGAATGCACACTCTGCGAGCATTCTATTGTCATGAATAAACGCCGTCGGTCTGGGAACGCGGCAGAAAAGAGGGACGTATGGAGTATCGTGTAAAAACAATATTTAATAAGGAAGAAATCGAATCCTGTCAGCGGTTTTCGATGGATCATTTTATGTGGACATGTCTGCAGAAACCGGAGGCTTACGGGTGGATGGGCTACCTGAAGGATCAGGGACTTTTCGTGAAGCTGGTCTGCAAAGAAAAGGATCCGAAGCGCGTTTACCACAATTTTATGGATATGGTCTGTGAGGACAGCGCGATGGAGGTTTTCCTTGCATTCCCCGAAAAGGGTGAAGCGCTGACCAATGATGTAATGTATTTAAATTTTGAAGTCAATTCCAACGGTGCGATGTATGCAGCATATGGAAAGGGAAGAAAAGGCCGTAAACCGATGCCGGAGAAATATCTGCAGGTTGTAGACTGCAAAGCGGACAGACAGGAGGACAGCTGGACACTGACTTATCTGATCCCTGAGAGCTATCTGAAGGAAGAGGCAGGAGTGGAAAAGCTGGATGGGGAGACCGAGTTTTACTGTAACTTCTATAAGATAGCCCAGACTCCTGAAATTGAGCATTATGCTTCCTGGTCTCCGATCGATAATCCGACACCGAACTTCCATTTGCCGATATTCTTCGCGAAGGCACAGATCGTGGAGTAAGTGGGACGAGTTTTTGCCACAGTTCACCGCGCCATTCGCGATACAATAGAATGTACGCTCCGTGAACATTCTATTGTTATGAATCGCAGCTGCGCTGCTTTTGGCTTAGAGTTTTAGCCACAGTTCACCGCGCCATTCGCAAAACGCAGCTGCGCTGCTTTCCGCTGCTTGCGCAGCTCCTTTTGCTCATCGATTGGCGCTCCCTTCGTGATTCCTTGTGCACAGATCCTCATGCGAGCATGAATCCGTGCGCAAGGAATCACGAGTGAACTGTTGTATCGAAAAATGTACAAAAAAAGAGAAAAGTTTTTGAAAAAAAGCCTTGCAATTTTGTAGGGCTTACTTTATACTACTAAGTGCTGTGACATGATAGCGAAGAAGCATAAGGTTGCTGCAACGGAAAATACATAATCCCTGCAGGTTTTTATGCGGAGCGAATGTCAAGTTAGTAAACTGACGACAAGTCACTGTACCAGATAACAGCACCTGTCACGAGACAGGGGAAACGACGTGGAGTCCACGATAAGAGAAAGAAAGGATCTTTCAGGGTTGCTTATCAAGAGGACACACACGGGAACGTGTACAGTCACCGCTTGTCGCACTTATCTCAAAAGCGCGAAAAGGAGGCGACTTTTTTTATGGCAAATCAGGTAATGAGGATTACACTGAAAGCTTACGATCATCAGTTAGTTGATGCGTCTGCGAAGAAAATCATCGAAACAGTCAAGAAAAATGGAGCACAGGTGAGCGGACCGGTACCGCTTCCCACTAAGAAGGAAGTAGTTACGATTCTGCGTGCCGTACACAAGTACAAAGACTCCAGAGAACAGTTCGAGCGCCGCACACACAAGAGACTGATCGATATCATTGCACCCACACCCAAGACCGTTGATGCTCTGCAGAGACTGGAAATGCCTGCTGGTGTGTACATCGATATCAAAATGAAAACAAACAAGTAATTGCAAGAACCTCTACAGAGACGTATGAATAGTCCAACTGCTTTAACCACTTCTGATGCAGAAGCAGGAAAGTTGCGAACATTCCGCTATGTAGAAATCAACAGGAGGTCAAACGAACAATGAAAAAAGCGATTTTAGCTACCAAAGTCGGAATGACTCAAATCTTCAACGAAGACGGCGTGCTGATCCCGGTAACCGTACTTCAGGCTGGTCCCTGTGTCGTAACACAGATCAAGACCGTAGAAAATGATGGTTACGAAGCAGTTCAGGTTGGTTTCGTTGATAAGAAAGAAAAAGTTATCAACAGAGACAAGGCTGGCAAGAAGGAAGTCATTCACAGACATGGCGTAAATAAAGCTCAGAAGGGACACTTTGAAAAAGCTGGTGTTTCCTGCAAGAGATATGTAAGAGAATTCCGGTTTGAAAATGCGTCTGAGTACGCACTGGCACAGGAAATCAAAGCTGACATCTTCGCAGCTGGCGACAGAATCGACGCTACTGCAATCAGCAAAGGTAAGGGCTTCCAGGGTGCGATCAAGAGATTTGGTCAGCACAGAGGACCTATGGCTCATGGTTCCAAATTCCATCGTCATCAGGGTTCCAACGGTGCCTGCTCCTCTCCGAGCCGCGTATTCAAGGGCAAAGGAATGCCTGGTCACATGGGCTGCGTAAAGGTTACTGTACAGAATCTGGATGTTGTAAGAGTAGATGCTGACAAGAACCTGATCCTGGTTAAGGGTGCTGTACCCGGACCTAAGAAAGCTCTGGTAACCATCAAAGAGACCGTTAAGGTTGAGGCTTAAAACTGGAAAGGAGGACCACACAGATGGCAAACGTATCTGTTTATAATATGGAAGGCAAGCAGATCGATACAATCGAATTAAACGATGCGGTATTCGGTGTTGAAGTAAACGAACATCTGGTACACATGGCAGTTGTTCAGCAGCTTGCAAACAATCGTCAGGGAACACAGAAAGCAAAGACTCGTTCCGAGGTTTCCGGCGGCGGAAGAAAACCCTGGAGACAGAAGGGAACCGGTCATGCAAGACAGGGCTCCATCCGCGCTCCCCAGTGGACAGGCGGCGGCGTAGTATTCGCTCCCGTACCGAGAGATTATTCCTTCAAGCTCAACAAGAAAGAGAAGAGAGCTGCTCTGAAGTCTGCTCTGACAGACAAGGTTGCAAATGCGAAGCTGATCGTTGTTGACGAGCTGAAGTTCGAAGAAATCAAGACCAAGAATTTTGCACAGGTTATGAAGAACCTGGATGTAAACAACGGTCTGGTTGTTGTAAACGAGAATGATGTAAACGTAATGATGAGCGCAAAGAACATCGCTGATGTGAAGATGGCTCTGCCGAACACCATCAACGTATATGACATCATGAAGGCTGGCAAGGTTGTTCTGACAAAGGACGCTGTTAAGACAATCGAGGAGGTGTACGCATAATGGCAGACATTAAGTACTATGACGTTATCCTCAAACCCGTCATCACTGAGAAGAGCATGGCTGGTATGGGCGAAAAGAAATATACCTTCCTGGTACATCCGGAAGCAAACAAGACCCAGATCAAGGAAGCTGTTGAGAAGATGTTCGAAGGCGCTAAGGTTGCTAAGGTAAACACTCTGAACGCTGACGGCAAGAACAAGAGACGCGGTATGGTAGTTGGTAAGACAGCCAAGACCAAAAAGGCTATCGTAACCCTGACCGCTGACAGCAAAGATATCGAAATCTTCGCTGGTCTGTAAGATGCGATGAAAGGAAGCTAAAAGTAAAAGCTTCCAGTTAACGATCGAGGGCACTTCGCAGCTGACGCTGCTCGTCGCGTTACACGCGACTATGGCTCCTGCCAATAAGCACTTTGCTCGTGCAAGCACGGCAAAGCACTTCCTGCCAGTCGCCGCACCCTCGAGCTCATCGCGAATATGTGCATACAAGCACGATAATAAATAGTAAAGGAGAAATCATCATGGGAATTAAAACATATAATCCCTATACACCTTCCAGAAGAAATATGACTGGTTCTGATTTTTCCGAGATCACAAAGACAACTCCTGAAAAGAGCCTTTGCGTATCTCTGAAGAAGAACTCCGGTCGTAACAATCAGGGCAAGATCACCGTTAGACATCATGGCGGCGGCGTTCGCACCCAGTACAGAATGGTAGACTTCAAGAGATTCAAGGATGGCATTCCGGCAACTGTAGTTGGTATCGAATACGACCCCAACAGAACAGCAAACATCGCGCTGATCTGCTACGCAGATGGCCAGAAGGCATATATCATCGCTCCTGAAGGACTGAAAGTAGGCCAGAAGGTCATGAACGGACCGGAAGCTGAAGTAAGAGTAGGCAACTGCCTGCCGTTATCTGAAATTCCTGTTGGTACTCAGGTACACAACATTGAGTTATATCCCGGCAAGGGCGGACAGATGGTTCGTTCTGCAGGTAACAGCGCACAGCTGATGGCGAAGGAAGGCAAATATGCAACCCTGAGACTTCCCTCCGGTGAAATGAGAATGGTTCCGATCGTTTGCCGCGCTACAATCGGTGTTGTAGGCAATGGCGATCACAACCTGATCAACTACGGTAAAGCAGGACGTAAGCGTCACATGGGTATCCGTCCTACCGTTCGCGGTTCCGTTATGAACCCGAATGACCATCCGCATGGTGGTGGTGAAGGTAAGACCGGTATCGGCCGTCCTGGTCCGAGCACTCCTTGGGGCAAACCGGCACTCGGCTTGAAGACCAGAAAGTCTAAAAAGGCTTCTAACAAGCTGATCGTAAGAAGAAGAGACGGTAAGGCTATCAAATAAGGTTAAGGAGGAGAACAACAATGGCAAGATCACTGAAAAAAGGACCGTTCGCTGATGCCAGCTTGCTGAAAAAAGTGGACGCTATGAATGCTGCTGGACAGAAACAGGTTATCAAGACCTGGTCCCGTCGTTCTACAATTTTCCCGTCCTTCGTTGGACATACAATTGCAGTTCATGACGGCCGCAAGCATGTTCCGGTATATGTAACTGAAGATATGGTTGGACACAAACTTGGCGAATTCGTAGCTACCAGAACCTACAGAGGTCATGGTAAAGACGAAAAGAAGTCCAAAGTTAGATAATTGAAAGGAGGTTTTATTCATGGCTAAAGGACATAGATCTCAAATTAAGAGAGAAAGAAATGCGAATAAAGATACAAGACCTTCTGCTAAATTATCCTACGCAAGAGTGTCTGTAACGAAAGCTTGTTTTGTACTGGATGCGATCAGAGGTAAAGATCTGGAGACAGCACTGGCTGTTGTAACCTACAATCCCAGATATGCTTCCAGCCTTGTAAAGAAACTGCTGGAATCTGCAGCAGCAAACGCAGAGAACAACAACGGCATGAAGAGAGAAAACCTTTATGTTGCTGAGTGCTATGCAAACAAGGGACCTACGATGAAGAGAGTTAGACCGAGAGCACAGGGACGGGCTTACAGAATCGAGAAGAGAATGAGCCACATCACTGTAGTGCTTGATGAGAGAAAGTAGGAGGAACGATAATGGGACAGAAGGTTAATCCTCATGGTTTAAGAGTCGGCGTAATCAAAGATTGGGATTCCAGATGGTATGCAGACGCTGAATACGCTGATTATTTAGTAGAAGACTACAACATCAGAAAATTTTTAAAGAAGAAACTGTATTCTGCAGGCGTTTCCAAGATTGAAATCGAGAGAGCGTCCGACAGAGTAAAGGTTATCCTTTATACCGCAAAGCCCGGCGTTGTAATCGGTAAGGGCGGCGCAGAAATCGAAGTAACCAAGAAAGAGCTGTCCAAGCTGACAGATAAAAAGGTTCTGGTTGACATCAAAGAAATCAAGAGACCTGACCGCGATGCACAGCTGGTTGCTGAGAACATTGCACAGCAGCTGGAGAACCGTGTTGCTTTCAGACGTGCTATGAAGTCCTGCATCGGCAGAACCATGAAAACCGGCGCAAAGGGTATCAAGACTGCTGTATCCGGTCGTCTGGGCGGCGCAGATATCGCACGTACCGAGTTCTACAGCGAAGGTACTATTCCGCTGCAGACATTAAGAGCTGACATCGATTATGGATTCGCAGAAGCAGATACAACCTACGGCAAAGTTGGCGTTAAGGTTTGGATCTACAAAGGCGAGGTACTTCCTACAAAAGGAAATAAGGAAGGGAGCGATAAATAACTATGTTAATGCCGAAGAGAGTTAAACGTCGTAAACAGTTCCGCGGCACCATGGCTGGTAAGGCTATGCGCGGCAATACAATCACATACGGTGAATATGGCCTGGTAGCACTTGAGCCCTGCTGGATCAAGTCCAACCAGATCGAAGCAGCCCGTATCGCACTGACACGTTATACAAAGCGTACCGGTCAGGTTTGGATCAAGATCTTCCCTGACAAGCCGGTTACAGCTAAGCCTGCTGAAACTCGAATGGGTTCCGGTAAGGGCGCTCTGGAGTACTGGGTTGCAGTTGTTAAGCCGGGCCGCGTAATGTTCGAAATCGCAGGCGTTCCGGAGGAAGCTGCAAAAGAGGCACTTCGTCTCGCAATGCATAAGCTTCCCTGCAAATGCAAAATTGTGTCGAAAGCTGACTTGGAAGGCGGTGTAGCAAATGAAGTCTAAAACCTATGTAGATGATTTAAAGAATAAAACAGCTGCTGATCTCGCACAGGAACTGACAGCTGCCAAGAAGGAACTTTTCAATTTAAGATTCCAGAACGCAACAAACCAGCTTGACAATACTGCTCGGATCCGCGAAGTTAGAAAGAACATCGCCAGAATCCAGACAGTGATGACACAGAAAGCCAAGGTTGCAGAGTAATATCCAGAAAGGAGTAAACGAACGTGGAACGTAATCTGAGAAAAACACGTACCGGTAAGGTCGTTAGCAATAAGATGGACAAGACAATCGTTGTTGCCATTGAAGATCATGTAAAGCATCCTCTTTACAAGAAGATCGTAAAAGAGACTTACAAGCTGAAGGCACACGATGAGAACAACGAGTGCAACATTGGTGACACCGTGAAGGTGATGGAAACAAGACCGCTGTCCAAGGACAAGAGATGGAGACTTGTTGAGATCATCGAAAGAGCGAAATAATCTACGGCAAGTAATTAAGTTGGAAGGAGAATTATTATGATTCAACAGGAAACGAGACTGAAAGTTGCCGATAACACAGGTGCCAAAGAGATTCTGTGCATCCGCGTTATGGGTGGCTCTACCAGAAGATATGCGAATGTAGGCGATATCATCGTTGCCAGCGTTAAAGATGCAACACCCGGCGGAGTTGTAAAGAAGGGCGACGTTGTAAAGGCTGTTGTAGTTCGTTCCGTAAAGGGCGTTCGTCGTAAAGACGGTTCTTACATTAAGTTTGACGAGAATGCTGCTGTAATCATCAAAGATGACAAGACCCCCAGAGGAACTCGTATCTTTGGGCCAGTAGCTCGTGAGCTTCGTGACAAGCAGTTTATGAAAATTGCTTCTCTGGCTCCGGAAGTATTATAAGGAGGTGCCTTTATGTCTACCATGAAAATTAAAAAGGGCGATACTGTAAAGGTCATCGCCGGCAAAGATAAAGACAAAGAAGGAAAAGTTGTTGCCGTAGATAAGAAGAACGGCAAGGTAACTGTTGAGAAAGTCAACATCATTACCAAGCACACAAAGCCTTCTGCAGCAAACCAGAATGGCGGAATTATCCAGAAGGAAGCTCCCATTGATGCATCTAACGTAATGTATCTTCACAATGGGAAAGCAACCCGTATCGGCTTCAAGGTAGAGGACGGCAAAAAGGTTCGTGTTGCAAAGTCCACAGGCGAAGTAATCGATAAATAATTCCGAGGAAGGAGGCTATAAGCGTGAGCAGACTGAAAGACTTATATAAAGACGAGATCGTAGATGCTATGATCAAGAAGTTCGGCTATAAAAACATTATGGAAGTTCCGAAGCTTGACAAGATCGTCATCAACATGGGTGTTGGTGAAGCAAAAGAAAATGCCAAGGTTCTGGATTCCGCAGTAAAGGATCTTGAGACAATTACTGGACAGAAGGTTGTTCTTACCAGAGCGAAAAATTCCGTTGCTAACTTCAAAATCCGTGAGGGTATGCCGATCGGATGCAAGACAACACTTCGCGGCGAGAAAATGTATGACTTCATGGATCGTCTGGTTAACCTTGCACTGCCTCGTGTCCGCGACTTCCGCGGCGTGAGCGCAGATTCCTTCGACGGCAGAGGCAACTATGCTCTGGGCGTTAAGGAACAGCTGATTTTCCCTGAAATCGAATATGATAAGGTGGAAAAGGTTAGAGGTATGGACGTCATCGTAGTTACCACAGCGAAGACAGATGAAGAGGCACGCGAGCTGCTGAGACTGTTCGGCATGCCTTTCGCGAAGTAAGAAGGAGGTAAATGTATTCATGGCTAAAACAGCAATGAAGATTAAGCAGCAGCGTACACCTAAGTTCTCTTCCAGAGAATACACACGTTGCAAGATTTGCGGCCGTCCCCATTCGGTTCTGAGAAAATACGGAATCTGCAGAATTTGCTTCCGTGAACTGGCATACAAGGGACAGATTCCTGGCGTAAAGAAAGCAAGCTGGTAAGAGCTGGTAAGAGAAGGAGGTAAATCACAATGACAATGAGCGATCCTATTGCAGATATGCTTACAAGAATCCGTAATGCAAATACTGCAAAACACGATACAGTAGATGTACCTGCGTCCAAAATGAAGCTGGCTATTGTACAGATCCTGCTGGATGAAGGCTATATTAAAAAATATGATATTCTGGATGAAGGTTCTTTCAAGACCATCCACATCACTCTGAAATACGGTGAAGATAAGAACGACAAGATCATTTCCGGTATCAAGAGAATCTCCAAACCCGGCCTGCGTGTATACGCTGGTAAGGAAGAGCTTCCCCGCGTACTGGGCGGTCTTGGTATCGCAATCATTTCCACCAACCAGGGTGTTATTACCGATAAGAAAGCAAGAGAGCTGCAGGTTGGCGGCGAAGTTCTGGCTTACATCTGGTAAAAAAATGAAGAGTAATTCTAAGATGACAAAATACGTCATCTAAGAATTACTAGGTTTCATAAGACGAAAAGAATTTCTAATACGTCATAATACGCCGCATAAGAAATTCTAAAGTTTCGTCTCCGAGAATGCTTTGCATTCTCCGGGTGGAAAAAACCAAGAGATAACTGGTAATCCTATCAATTATTCTATATTATGGAGGTACGGGCATGTCACGTATAGGAAGAATGCCAATCGCGATTCCTGCAGGCGTAACTGTAGAGGTTGCAGAAAATAATAAAGTGACTGTAAAAGGTCCCAAAGGAACACTGGAAAGAGTGCTTCCTGAAGAGATGACAATTAAACTGGAAGATGGACACGTTGTTGTTACACGTCCCAACGACTTAAAGAAAATGAAATCCCTGCATGGTCTGACCAGAACACTGATCAACAACATGGTTGTTGGTGTTACAACCGGCTACGAGAAGAAGCTGGAAGTAAACGGTGTAGGTTACAAGGCTGCTAAAGCAGGCAAGAAGCTGACATTATCCTTAGGTTATTCCCACCCCGTTGAGATGGAAGATCCCGAAGGTATCGAAACTGTACTGGACGGTCAGAACATCATCATCGTAAAGGGTATCGACAAAGAAAAGGTTGGCCAGTTTGCAGCTGAGATCAGAGACAAGAGAAGACCGGAGCCTTATAAGGGCAAGGGTATCAAGTATGCTGATGAAGTTATCAGACGCAAAGTTGGTAAGACTGGTAAGAAATAACGGATAAGGAGAGTGTAAAAATGGTTAGTAAGAAATCAAGACAGGTCGTTCGTGAGAACAAGCACAGAAGAATGCGTAACCGTTTCAGCGGCACTCCTGAGAGACCGCGTCTGGCCGTATTCAGAAGCAATAATCATATGTATGCTCAAATTATCGACGATACCGTTGGCAAGACTCTGGCAGCTGCTTCCACCCTGGAAAAGGATGTAAAGGCTGAACTGGAGAAGACCAATAACGTTGATGCTGCGGCATATCTGGGAACTGTTATCGCAAAACGCGCTCTGGAAAAGGGTATCACCGAGGTTGTATTTGACCGCGGCGGCTACATCTACCAGGGTAAAGTTGCAGCTTTAGCTGAGGCAGCCAGAGAAGCTGGCCTGACATTCTAGGAAGGAGAACACATCAGATGAGAAGAACAATTATTGATACGACAAATCTGGAGTTAACAGACAAAGTCGTTTCCATCAAACGTGTTACCAAGGTTGTAAAAGGCGGCCGCAACATGCGTTTCACAGCTTTAGTAGTAGTAGGCGATGGCAACGGACATGTAGGTGTAGGTCTGGGCAAATCCATTGAAATTCCGGAAGCAATCCGTAAGGGTAAAGAAGACGCTGCAAAGCATCTGGTATCCGTTGCTCTGGATGAGAACAATTCCGTTACACATGACTTCCTCGGCAAGTATGGTTCTTCTACCGTTCTGCTGAAGAAAGCTCCTGAAGGTACTGGTATCATCGCTGGTGGTCCTGCCCGTGTGGTTTGCGAGCTGGCTGGTATCAAGAATATCCGTACCAAGGCGCTGGGCTCCACCAACAAGCAGAATGTCGTTCTGGCAACCATTCAGGGATTAAGCCAGATCAAGACTCCTGAAGAAGTAGCAGCTAAGCGTGGTAAGTCTGTAGAAGAGATCATGGCTTAATCAAGGAGGAGACAAAAATGGCAGAGAAGAATTTAAAGATCACTTTGGTTAAGTCCCCCATCGGTGCAGTGCCGAAGCACAGAGCAACCGTAGAGGCTATGGGTCTTACCAAAATGCACAAGACTGTTATCATGCCTGATAACGCGTCTACCAGAGGCATGATCCAGAAGGTTGGATATATGCTGAAAGTAGAAGAAGCATAAAAAGAGGAGGTGTCAGGAAATGGAATTATCTAACTTACAGCCCGCAGCTGGTTCCGTACACAGCGATAATTTTAGAAGAGGCCGTGGCCATGCTTCCGGTAACGGTAAGACAGCAGGTAAGGGCCACAAGGGTCAGAAGGCACGTTCCGGTGCTCCGAGACCGGGCTTTGAAGGCGGCCAGATGCCTTTATACAGACGTATTCCTAAGAGAGGCTTCACAAACAGAAACTCTAAGGATATCGTTGCAATCAATCTGAGTGCACTTGAAGTATTTGAGAACGGTGAAACCGTAACTGTTGAGACACTGCTCGAGAAGGGTATCGTAAAGAACCCTAAGGACGGCGTTAAAATTCTTGGAAACGGAGAATTTACCAAAAAGCTCGATGTAAAAGCAAATGCATTCAGTGCATCCGCAAAGGAAAAGATCGAGGCGCTTGGTGGAACTGCAGAGGTGATGTAAATGCTTACTACCCTGAAAAATGCGTTTAAGATCAAGGAGATCCGTAAGAAGCTTCTGTTCACCTTCCTGATGCTGGTAGTCATTCGTATTGGCTGCCAGCTCCCGGTACCGGGTGTAAACAGACACTTCTTCTCCAATTGGTTCGCGGCGCAGACAGGAGATACGTTTAGCTTTTTCAATGCGTTCACCGGCGGTTCTTTCGAGAACATGTCCCTGTTCGCATTGAACATCACCCCTTACATCACATCATCGATCATTATTCAGCTTTTAACGATTGCGATCCCGAAGCTGGAAGAAATGCAGAGAGATGGGGAAGAGGGGCGTAAAAAACTGACCTCCATTACAAGATATGTGACGGTTGGTCTGGCATTGATCGAGTCTGCTGCTATGGCGATCGGTTTCGGACGCCAGGGTCTGATGGATGACTTCAATGCGCTTAACGTAATTACTGTAATTGCCGCGTTGACAGCAGGAAGTGCATTCCTGATGTGGATCGGCGAGCGTATTACGGAAAATGGTGTGGGAAACGGTATTTCTATCGTGCTGACCATCAATATTATTTCCCGTATGCCCAGCGATCTGTCCAGTCTTTATCAGCAGTTTGTAAAAGGCAAGGCAGTTGCTGTAGGAGCGCTTGCTGCAGTCATCATTCTGGCGATCATCGTCGGAATGGTAATTTTGGTTATCATTTTAAATGATGCTGTACGGAAGATTCCGGTACAGTATGCCAAAAAAGTGCAGGGCCGCAAGATGGTAGGCGGACAATCCACCTTTATTCCCTTAAAGGTAAACACCGCAGGTGTTATCCCGGTTATCTTCGCGCAGTCGATTCTGCAGATTCCGATCATCATTTCTCAGTTGACCGGATACAAAGGAACAGGTCCGTGGGCTTATATCCTGCGCGGCTTGAATTCCAGCTACTGGTGCAAGCCCAGTGAACTGGTATACTCCATCGGACTGATCGTGTATATCGTAATGGTGATCTTCTTCGCCTACTTCTATACATCGATTACCTTCAATCCGCTGGAAATTGCCGACAATATGAAAAAGCAGGGCGGTTTCATTCCGGGCATTCGTCCGGGTAAGCCTACCAGCGATTATCTGAACAAAATTCTGAATTACCTGATCTTCATCGGTGCCTGCGGTCTTACGATCGTATGTGTACTCCCTTATGTATTTAACGGAGTATTCGGTGCAAGTGTTTCCTTCGGCGGAACGAGCCTGATCATTATTGTCAGTGTACTGCTGGAAACCTTAAAGCAGATCGAATCCCAGATGATGGTTCGGAATTATAAAGGATTTTTAAATGACTAAACGGCTGTCTGCATAACAGACGGTCCGGATTCGGGCGGGGACAGGACGGCGACGTTTCTGTCCCTGTCTGCATTCTACAAAAAATACAGCGGAGGAAAGAGATCATGAAGATTATCATGTTAGGCGCGCCTGGAGCAGGCAAAGGAACTCAGGCAAAAATGATCGCAGATAAGTACGGAGTACCCCATATCTCCACCGGCGATATTTTCCGTGCAAATATTAAAAACGGCACTGAGCTGGGCATGGAAGCAAAAAAATATATGGATCAGGGGCTGCTGGTTCCGGACGAACTGACAGTTCGCATTCTGTTAGACCGTGTTGCACAGGACGACTGCAAGAATGGTTATGTTCTGGACGGTTTTCCTCGTACCATTCCTCAGGCTGAGGTTCTGGACAGCGAGCTGACGAAGCTTGGAGATCATATTGATTACGCAATCAACGTAGATGTACCGGATGAAAACATCGTAAAGAGAATGTCCGGACGCCGTGCATGCCTGACCTGCGGCGCTACCTATCATATCGAGCATGTACCTCCGAAGAAAGAGGGCATCTGTGATGTATGTGGCAGCGAACTGGTGCTTCGTGACGACGATAAGCCGGAAACCGTAAAGAACCGTCTGAACGTTTATCACGAACAGACACAGCCCCTGATTGACTTCTACACCGAAAAAGGTGTATTAAAGACTGTGGACGGTACCGTTCCGATGGAAGAGGTATTTGCTGCAATCACCGCGATTCTGGGCTGATGAGAGCGGATGTCAGCATTTTGGAGGGGAACTATGGCCGTTTCAATTAAATCTGCAAGAGAAATCGAACTGATGAGGGAGGCCGGAAAGCGCCTTGCTCATGTGCATCAGGAGCTGGAAGCGATGATTGCGCCTGGCATTTCCACCTGGGAAATTGATGCAAAGGGAGAAAAACTCATCAGAGACTGCGGATGTATCCCGAATTTTCTCCATTATAATGGATATCCTGCTTCTATCTGTGTTTCCGTCAATGACGAAGTCGTGCATGAAATCCCGAGAAAGGACCGTTATTTAAAGGAAGGCGATATTGTCAGCCTGGATGCGGGACTGATCTATAAGGGCTATCATTCCGACGCGGCGCGGACACATGCGGTCGGCAAGGTGAGCACAGAGGCACAAAAGCTGATGGATGTAACAAAGCAGAGCTTCTTTGAAGGCATCAAAATGGCAAAGGAAGGACAGCACCTGCATGATATTTCGAGAGCCATTGAGGAGTATGTTACACCCTATGGCTACGGAATTGTGCGGGATCTGGTTGGCCATGGAATCGGAACAGCGCTTCATGAAGATCCGCAGATTCCCAACTATGCACAGAAAAGAAGAGGCGTCCGCTTACAGGCGGGCATGACGCTTGCGATTGAGCCGATGATCAATGCCGGAACCTGGCAGGTACGATTCCTGCGGGATGGCTGGACGGTCGTTACAAAGGATGGCTCCTTGTCAGCGCATTACGAAAACACGATTCTGGTGACCGATGGGGAACCGGAGATCCTGACGTTGTATTAAGGAGGACACAGATGGTCGGTAAACTGGCAGTTTCCCTGGCGGGACATGATAAAGGAAGCATTTTTCTGGTGATCCGGGAGGATGGGGATGTTATCTGGCTGGCAGACGGAATCAGCCGTCTGTATCAGTCACCCAAACGGAAAAAAAGAAAACACGTTCAGCTGGTTTTAAACGGAGGGATGGACAGCAGCGAGCTGGAGGATCTTTTCCAAAACCCGGCGGACGCGGATACGAAAATCAAACGCTGCATAAAACTTTATAGTATGGAGAAAGCAAACGAACGGAGGTAAGATATGTCGAAAGCAGATGTTATTGAAATCGAAGGCACAGTAGTGGAAAAGCTGCCCAACACCATGTTTCAGGTAGAACTGGAAAACGGTCACAGAGTTCTGGCACATATCAGCGGTAAGCTGAGACAGAACTTCATCCGTATCCTTCCCGGCGACAAGGTGACACTGGAGCTGTCCCCTTACGATCTTTCCAAGGGAAGAATCATCTGGAGAGATAAATAAGAAAAATTTCAGTCCCCGGCGGCACCTTTGCCGCCGAGGATTTTTTATTTCATAGGAAAATGCGTCCTATGAAATAAAAACGCTCCGCGAGGATGCATAAGCGGTGGAATGGATTCTGCCGCTTATGCGACCCATCGCAGGCTGGTACCTTTTTATAAAAAAAGGGCAGAAAAACCCGGAAAAACTGGTGTTTTTTTGCCTCAAAATGGTTGCAAGTATTGAATTTTCATGCTACAATAGGTAACGGTCTTTTTGGAAGGAGGTCGGTCAGAACGCTTCGAAAAGGCGATCTGATCAGGATTCTTGCCGGATTCCGCGGGTGCGGAGGACGGTAGAAATGGAGGTTAAGAATGAAAGTAAGAGCATCCGTAAAACCGATTTGCGAAAAGTGCAAAGTCATCAAAAGGAAAGGTTCCATCAGAATTATCTGTGAGAACCCCAAGCACAAACAGAGACAGGGTTGAGTAGTTCTTTCTAATTTAATTAATTGGAAGAAAGCGATTTACCCCGTCGCATCTAAGACGGCTGGCAGCGGATTGTTACTAAGGTCCGCTTGAAAATAATTGAACGTAGTAGAGCACATTTATTACGGGAGATTACTTTTTGATACCGAAAAGAGACCTTTATCCAAGGGTCGGGAACGACTGTGTGAAGAAACAGAATGTGTAAAGCACATCGTTTCCGCACGGAGCAATCTGTGAGAGAGTATCGGAAAGACCGGTTTACCGGTTGGGTACATGGTACCCCAGTCAATTAGTAACTATTATTTGAAGACGCACAGGAAAGAGTTGACCTGTGCAGCTGTGCGCATTGCGCACACAGAATGGAGGAAATGTAAATGGCTCGTATTGCAGGTATTGACTTACCCAGAGAAAAACGTGTTGAGATCGGCCTGACCTACATTTACGGTATCGGCAGACCCAGCGCAACAAAGATTTTAGCTCAGGCAGGTGTTAATCCCGACACTCGCTGCAGAGACCTGACAGACGATGAGGTTAAGAAGATCAGCGAAGTGATCGACGAAACCATGACTGTTGAAGGTGATCTGAGAAGAGAGATCGCGCTGAACATCAAGAGACTGCAGGAAATCGGCTGCTACAGAGGCATCCGTCATCGTAAAGGCCTTCCGGTTCGTGGTCAGAAGACAAAGACCAACGCAAGAACAAGAAAAGGTCCTAAGAGAACTGTTGCAAACAAGAAAAAATAATTCAAACAAGGGAAAGTAGGTTAGTTTAAATGGCAAACAAGAAAGTTACCAAAAAAGTGACAAAAAAGCGTGTCAAGAAAAACGTTGAACACGGACAGGCACATATTCAGTCTTCTTTCAATAACACAATCGTTACTCTGACAGATGCTGAAGGTAATGCTTTAAGCTGGGCTTCTGCCGGCGGTCTGGGATTTAAGGGTTCAAGGAAATCTACTCCGTATGCAGCGCAGATGGCTGCAGAAACAGCTACAAAGGCAGCGTTAATCCATGGATTAAAGACCGTAGATGTTTTTGTAAAGGGACCGGGTTCAGGCCGTGAGGCTGCAATCCGTGCGCTGTCCGCATGCGGTCTGGATGTAGTCAGCATCAAGGATGTGACTCCTGTTCCGCATAACGGCTGCCGCCCGCCCAAGCGTCGTCGCGTTTAATCGACGCTTTGCAGAATCTGACCGGGAAGCTCCCGGTTTCAGATGGCTGCTGCATATTCCCATCGTTGGAATAGACACAAATCAGAAGTAGGTTGGATGAAGACACGGCAGAAGCCGTGCTGTAAACAATAATCAGGAGGATTATAAAAATGGCAGTAAATAGAGTCCCTGTTTTAAAGAGATGCAGATCCCTTGGACTGGAGCCCGCATACCTGGGTTATGATAAGAAATCTAACAGAACCGCCAGAACAGGCAAGAAGATGAGTGAGTACGGTCTGCAGCTGAGAGAGAAGCAGAAAGCAAAATTCATCTACGGCGTTCTGGAAAAGCCTTTCCGTAACTACTACAAGAAGGCAGACAGAATGAAAGGCATGACTGGTGAAAACCTGATGACCATGCTTGAGGCTAGACTGGACAGCGTTGTTTTCCGTATGGGCTTTGCAAGAACCAGAAGAGAAGCAAGACAGGTTGTTGACCACAAGCACATTCTGGTAAATGGCAAGTGCGTAAACATTCCTTCTTACCAGGTAAAGGCTGGTGACGTGATCGAAGTGAAGGAAAGCGCTAAGACCATGCAGAGATACAAGGACATCCTTGAGGTAACTGCAGGCAGACTGACTCCCGAATGGATGGATGTAGAAAAAGAAGCATTCAAGGGCACTGTTAAGCAGCTTCCTACCCGTGAAATGATCGATGTTCCGGTAGACGAGATGCTTATCGTCGAGTTGTACTCCAAATAATTAGAAGATAACTGTCCATCTCAGATTGTTCATAAAGGAGGGTATTTACAGTGTTTGATTTTGAAAGACCCAATATTGAGGTTGCCGAAATTTCCGAAGATAAGAAGTATGGCAAGTTCGTGGTGGAGCCTCTGGAAAGAGGATATGGAATTACCCTGGGCAATTCGCTGAGAAGAATCATGTTGTCTTCCTTACCCGGTGCAGCAGTTAGCCAGGTGAAAATCGAAGGCGTGCTGCACGAGTTCAGTTCCATTCCCGGCGTGAAGGAAGATGTAACTGAGATCATCATGAATATCAAGTGTCTTGCAATCAAGAACAGCAGCGAGACCAATGAGCCTAAGACCGCATACATTGAGTTTGAGGGCGAAGGCGTGGTACACGCTTCCGATATTCAGGCTGATCAGGATATCGAAATTCTGAATCCGGATCTTGTCATCGCTCATTTGAGCGGTGGCAAGGACTGCAAGCTTTACATGGAGCTGACAATCACCAAGGGCAGAGGATATGTAAGTGCTGACAAGAACAAGAGCGATGATCTTCCGATCGGTGTTATCGCTGTTGATTCCATTTACACTCCCGTTGAGAGAGTAAATATGGCAGTACAGAATACCCGTGTCGGTCAGGTGACAGACTATGATAAGCTGACCCTGGATGTTTATACGAACGGCACACTGGCTCCCGATGAGGCTGTCAGTCTGGCTGCGAAGGTACTCAGCGAGCACCTGAGCCTGTTCATCGATCTTTCGGAGAATGCCAAGACCGCAGAGGTTATGGTAGAGAAGGAAGATGACGAGAAGGAAAAGGTATTGGAGATGAGCATCGATGAGCTTGAGCTCTCTGTTCGTTCTTACAACTGCCTGAAGCGTGCTGGTATCAACACGGTTGAAGAGCTGATCAATAAGACCCCGGAAGACATGATGAAGGTTCGTAATCTGGGCCGCAAATCTCTCGAAGAAGTACAGGCAAAAATCAGCGAGCTGGGTTTCCATTTCAGACCCAGTGAGGAGTAAGGCAAATTCAGAAATGGGTTTGTGCAGCCGGTGAACACCGGTTGGCTCTAAAAGTTATATCGCATTTTATAAATGGGAAAGTTCGGTCGGCGGTAAGTCCAAAAGGCACGTCCGGTCGCAAAACATGATTGGCGTAAACAAACATTCGGTGAGTAAGACCAAAGGGCATGGCCGGATGTACCAGGATTGAAAGGAAAATAATACAATGGCAAAGTATAGAAAATTAGGCAGAACATCTGATCAGAGAAAGGCTCTGTTAAGAAGCCAGGTAACCAGCCTGCTGTACAGAGGTAAAATCGTTACCACTGAAGCTAAGGCAAAAGAAATCCGTAAGATCGCTGAGGGCATCATTGCGCTGGGCATCAAGGAGAAAGATAACTTCGATACCGTTACTGTTACTGCTAAGGTTGCCCGCAAGGACAAAGACGGCAAGAGAGTAAAAGAAGTTGTAGATGGCAAGAAGGTTACCGTTTACGATGAAGTTCAGAAGGAGATCAAGAAAGATCAGCCTTCCAGACTGCATGCAAGACGTCAGATGCTGAAAGTATTCTATCCTGTTACTGAGGTTCCTGCCGCAGCAGCTGGTAAGAAGAAAAACACCAAGAAGATCGATATGCCTGCAAAGGTATTTGATGAAATCGCTCCCAAGTACGCAGACCGTAAGGGTGGTTACACCAGAATCGTTAAGATCGGCCAGCGTAAGGGCGATGGTGCAATGGAAGTTGTACTGGAGCTGATCTAATCAGAGATTTTCAAATTAAATAATGGTATGTTTTCCAATCGGAGAGCAAATCATTCTGAAGAAATGGAGAGCCGGATAAGACGGCGGACTGAAAATGTCTGT
>NZ_JAOQJY010000020.1:53903-60483 GCF_025567525.1 Gallintestinimicrobium propionicum
CGTAAAAGCACATCCTTGCAGCGAAAAAGAGGGGAAGCAGACAGGTCGCTGCAAAATACTCGCTTTTCCGCAGCAGGGATAAAAACAGGGACAGCTTTGTCAGGCTCATGGCAGTCAGGGCATCCACAAAGACATACTGGAAGCTCAGAGGGATAACGCCGAGGGTAAAGACCTGAATGCCCCAGACAGAAAGAGATGAGTATTCCGGGTTTTGGGTGAAAATTCGGACAAAATACTGCGGAACAAAACGGGACAGCAGGAACATAAACGTTGTAAAACCGATGCATAAAAGCAGGACGCAAAGTACAATTTTGCGGATGCGCTCAACCTTTCCGGCACCCATGTTGAAGCTGATGAGGGGCTGGGAGCCTCCGGTGATGCCGAGCATCGGCGAGGTGATGAGCAGCATGTAGCTCTGTACGATGGTTGCGCAGGTGATGAGAGTGTCTCCGTATTCCGGACCGCCAAAATGCTGCAGGACTGCATTTAGGGCAATGATGATCATGCTGTCGGTTGCAAGAATTAAAAAGGGAGAAAAGCCCATTTTCAGGATGCGTACTGCGGTAGAACGCCGGATCGGTGCCAGTGTCAGGGGAATGGGCATTTTTTTCTGCTTCAGTGTCAGCAGGACAAAAACACAGGAAGACAACTGCGCGAGGACGGTAGCGAGGGCAGCACCTGCAATATTCATATGCAGCAGAAAGATAAATACGGGATCCAGTACGATGTTGACAACCGCACCGATCAAGGTTGTTGCCATCCCAAGCCCCGGATATCCCTGCGCGGTGATGAAATAGTTCATGCCCATGGACAGCAGGGCGAAGAACGTGCCGAGTGTATAAATCGTCATGTAGGTATTGGCGTAGGGAAATGTTGTTTGGCTTGCGCCGAACCATTGAAGAAGCGGAGCTTTCAACAAAAGAAACAAAATGGTAAGCGCAGCGGAAAAAACGAGCAGCATGGAAAAGCTTGTACCAAGGAGATTTTTTGCTTTTTCCTGATCCTTTGCTCCGAGACGCATCGAAAACAGGACGGAGCCTCCGATACCGATCAGTGTTGCAAAAGAAGAAAGCAGCGTGATGACGGGCGCGCAGATGCCGGCGCCTGCCAGGGAAACATCTCCGATCTGCGGGATATTTCCGATATAAATGCGATCAACGATGCTGTAAAGAACGTTGACAAACTGCGCGAACATAAAGGGGATCGAGGTTCGCAGAACCAATCCCGGTACAGAGTCGTTTCCGAAATCATTAGAGTGTTTTTTCATAAGAATGCTTCAATCCTATATAAAAGTGTTTATGCGGACGGGTGTATTTTGCCGGAAATGAAGAAAATTTCAACAAGGATCATGCCGATGGTGTTGGTTGAAAACCCGGTACGCAGGATGATTATACAGCAGGCATAAAAAAGCCGCAACAGGATTGTCCTTGCCATTCAGGAGGTGTGCTGTTAAAATGGAACAGGATTGACCCCGATTTTTCTGGAAACATTGAAACAGCAGGCATTTGTGCAGACGGGAAGAAGCTTGAAAAATAAAATTTTTCAAGCTCGAGATTTGTATCTGCGTGCACTTGACACAAACTCGGCATGCGCAAAAAGCGTGCTCAGAAATGAGAGGAAAACATGAGCATTATAAAGACGAAACATTTAAGTTATCATTATATCCGTCACGATGAGGAAGGCAATGTGGAGGGAGAGGTTCCAGCGGTAAAGGATGTAAATCTTTCGGTGGAGCCGGGCGAATTTATTGCGATCCTGGGACATAACGGTTCCGGCAAGTCGACGCTGGCGAAGCATTTTAATGCGCTTTTGCTGCCGTCGGAGGGCTGTATTGTTGTGGATGGCATGGATACGGCAGATGAGAACCATACCTGGGATGTGCGCAGCACTGCCGGGATGGTATTTCAGAATCCGGACAACCAGATCATCGGGCAGGTCGTGGAGGAGGATGTTGGCTTCGGACCGGAAAACCTCGGTGTGCCGACAAAGGAAATCTGGGAACGAGTGGAGGAAAGCTTAAAAGCAGTCGGAATGTATGAATATCGAAAATATTCTCCGAACAAGCTTTCCGGCGGACAGAAGCAGCGCGTTTCCATCGCAGGCGTGCTTGCGATGCATCCGAAATGTATTGTGCTGGACGAGCCGACGGCAATGCTGGATCCCAACGGGCGCAAAGATGTCATAAGGGCGGCTCGTGCACTGAATGACGTGGAAAATGTCACGATTATCCTGATTACCCATTATATGGAAGAGGTTATTTATGCCGACCGGGTGTTTGTAATGGATGAAGGCAAGGTTGTGATGCAGGGAACGCCGCGGGAGATCTTTTCCCAGGTGGAACGGTTGAAGCATTTGCGTCTGGATGTACCGCAGGTTACATTGCTCGCCTATGAGCTGCAAAAGAGCGGACTGAAGCTGCCGGATGGCATTCTGACAGCACAGGAGCTGACGGAGGAGTTAAAAAAGCTGTGTACAGGCAGTAAAACAGGCGTATCGGATAACAGACAAATGCCTGTAAAGTGAGGAAACAATGGGATTAAAACTGGAGCATGTAAGTTATTTATATGGAACGGATACGGAGCTTTTGGTGCGTGCACTGGATGATGTGAATCTGGAAATTCCGGACGGTCAGTTTATCGGACTGATCGGCCATACCGGTTCCGGAAAATCGACGCTGGTGCAGCATCTGAACGGGCTTTTAAAGCCGTCAGAGGGAACGATTCTTTTTAACGGTGAAAATATCTGGGCTCAGGATTATTCGAGAAAGACGCTGCGCAGCAAGGTCGGGCTGGTTTTTCAGTATCCGGAGCATCAGCTGTTTGAAACGGATGTATTTGCGGATGTCTGCTATGGCCCCAAAAACCTCGGGTTGGAGCAGGGGGAGATCGAGCGGCGTGCAAAAAAGGCACTGGAGCTGGTGGGTTTTCCGGAAGAATTTTTCGGACAGTCCCCGTTTGAGCTTTCCGGCGGACAAAAACGGAGAGTGGCAATTGCAGGTGTGCTTGCAATGGAGCCGGATATTTTGGTGCTGGATGAGCCGACAGCAGGACTTGATCCGAAGGGCAGGGACGAAATATTAGGGCAAATTTCTCATTTGCAGAAGGAAACAGGCATCAGCGTGGTGCTGGTTTCCCACAGCATGGAAGATGTGGCGAATTATGTGGAGCGCATTATTGTGATGAACAAGGGAAAGGTGATGTTCGATGACGTACCGCACCGGGTTTTTTCCCATGTAAAGGAGCTGGAGGCAGTCGGACTTGCCGCACCGCAGGTGACCTATATTCTGCACCAGCTAAAGGACAATGGCTTTGACGTGGATCCTTCTGCGACAACGATTGAGGAAGCAAAGGAGACGATTCTGCAGGCAGTGAGGAAGAACAGCAAATGATTAGGGATATTACACTTGGACAATATTATCAGACGGATTCCGTGCTGCATAGGCTGGACTGTCGGGTAAAGCTTGTAGGGACGCTTGCATTTATCATTTCCCTGTTCGTCGTGAATAACGTATGGGGATATCTGCTGGCGGCAATGTTTCTGGCACTGTGCATTCGGTTATCGAATGTGCCCTTTAAATTCATGGTAAAAGGTATGAAATCAATCGTATTTCTGATGCTTTTTGCGGTTGTGTTTAACCTTTTTCTGACTCCCGGAACTCCGGCTGTGACGATCTGGAAGTTGAAAATCACATGGGAAGGCATTGAGATGGCATCCAAGATGGCAGTTCGTCTGGTAATGCTGATCATCGGTTCATCGCTGATGACCCTGACAACTACGCCGAATCATCTGACGGACGGCCTGGAAAGCCTGTTGAATCCGCTTAAAAAGCTTAAGGTGCCGGTGCACGAGGTTTCCATGATGATGTCCATCGCGCTGCGCTTTATCCCGATTTTGCTGGAAGAGACAGACAAGATCATGAAAGCACAGATCGCGAGAGGCGCGGATTTTGAAAATGGAAGTCTGATCCAGCGGGCAAAGGCGATGGTTCCTTTGTTAGTGCCGCTGTTTATCGCTGCGTTTCGGCGTGCAAATGACCTTGCCATGGCGATGGAAGCCAGATGCTACCGCGGCGGCGAGGGGAGGACAAAGATGAAGCCGCTCGTTTATCGAAAGCAGGACTATATGGGCTATGGAGTTCTGGTTGCCTATCTGGTGGCAGCGGTTCTGATCGGGAGGGTGCTTCTGTAATGGAGACGATGGAAATACGAAAAAAGCGCCGCATTTGTCTGGTGGTGGCATATGACGGGACAAATTATCAGGGGTGGCAGATACAGCAAAATGGCAATACCATCGAAGCGGAGTTAAACCGTGCGCTGTCTGCCCTGACAAAGGAACCAATTGAGGTTTCCGGTGCGAGTCGTACGGATTCCGGTGTTCATGCGCGCTGCAATTACGCGGTATTTGATACCGCTGTCCGGATGCCCGGGGATAAATTTTCCTACGCATTGAACCAGCGTTTGCCGGAGGATATCCGGGTTCGAAAATCCTATGAGGTTTCACCGCACTGGCATCCGCGTAAGTGCAGCAGTAAAAAAACATATGAATACCGGATTTTCAATGACGAATTTCCGGATCCGCTCTGCCGCCTGTATACACATTTTACCTATACAAAGCTGGATATAGACAGGATGAATGCGGCAGCAGGATATCTTATCGGAGAGCATGATTTCAAAAGCTTCTGCAGTATTCATACGCAGACGGAGACCACGGTTCGGACGATCACAGATCTTTCGGTAAAAAAAGAGGGCAGCCTGATCACGATCCGGGTGACCGGTACAGGATTTCTTTATAATATGGTACGGATCATTGCAGGAACGTTGATAGAGGTCGGGAACGGCAAATACCCGCCGGAGCATATAAAAGAGATCCTAAAACACTGTGACAGAAGCTGTGCCGGACCGACTGCCCCAGCACGGGGACTGACGCTGGTGGAGTATGAGTTTTTGTGATGCAAGGATTTTCAGGACGAAAGGTTTCAGGAATGCAAGACGGTTTGTGACTGCATGAAAAGTGTTGTAAAATAGCGAAAAAATCTAATAAAAAAAGATTGACACAAGAGGTTGTGTAGCATATAATTATCAAATGTGGCGGTCTGAAAATGTTTTACCTGCCCCGGAAAAGCATTTTATCAAAAACAGACCTGTATTCGTTCAATTCCCGGTTCGGATACGCGCAGCGAATGACCTGTAGATTGTATGGAGGTACACTATGAAAACATTTATGGCTAACCCGGCTAAAATTGATAGAAAATGGTATGTAGTAGACGCAGAGGGCAAGACCCTTGGTCGTCTGGCATCTGAAGTAGCTAAAGTACTGAGAGGCAAGAACAAGCCTGAGTACACCCCTCACGTTGATACCGGCGATTATGTAATCGTTGTGAATGCAGAAAAGATCCATGTAACAGGCAAGAAGCTGGATCAGAAGATTTATTATCATCATTCCGACTATGTTGGCGGTATGAAGGATGCAACTCTGAGAGAAAAGCTGAACAAGAAGCCTGAGCAGGTTATTGAGTTAGCAGTGAAAGGAATGCTTCCCAAGGGACCTTTAGGAAGACAGATGTTCACCAAACTTCACGTTTATGCTGGTCCTGATCACAAGCATGAGGCACAGAAGCCTGAAGTACTGACATTTTAACTAAAGGATCGAAAAGGAGGAATTAGAAAATGGCTAACGCAGCAAAATATTACGGAACTGGAAGAAGAAAAAGCTCCATTGCCAGAGTATACCTGGTACCCGGCAACGGCAATGTGACAATCAATAAAAGAAGCATTGATGAGTATTTCGGTCTGGAAACTCTGAAAGTAATCGTTCGTCAGCCTCTGACAGCTACTGATACAGCTGACAAGTTCGACGTTCTCGTTAATGTTAAGGGCGGCGGCTACACCGGTCAGGCTGGTGCAATCCGTCACGGTATCGCAAGAGCACTGCTGGAAGCAGATGCAGACTTCAGACCTGTTCTGAAGAAAGCTGGCTTCCTGACACGTGATCCTCGTATGAAGGAAAGAAAGAAATACGGCCTCAAAGCCGCTCGTCGCGCACCTCAGTTCAGCAAGCGATAATCTACAGCTTAAAAATGCTAAAAAAGCCCGGAAATACGCCATTTTCCGGGCTTTTTCTATGCCTAAAATCACCTGATTCCGATGGTGAAATTTGAGGAAATTTGACTTCAAATTAGCCCATTTTAATGGGTTTACCATGGGTTTACGGCCTATTTTTGAGCCTAATGGGTGGGAAAATGGGTTTACAGAAGGCCATTTTGGAGGGGGAATTAGCCCTATATCCTTGACAGATTTTCGGTAAAAATCCGGCTGAAATGGAATGAAAAACAGTGTCAGGATCGTTTGGCGAGTCCTGACGAATTCTGCAAAAAAATAATATCAGGTATCCTGTTACATAGAGCCTTGGCTCATTCTTTGAAAACGAGAATGGGTCGAGGCTCTATTTTTTTCGCCCGAAATCCGGCGAGACAAATTTGAGTAGGAGGTAACAGGTATGACGGATTTCAATCAGAAGACCCATGACACCGATGTGGGCAGTCATGGCGGACAGTCGAGGCAGATGACGGAGGTGTTCGAGA
>NZ_JAOQJY010000020.1:60805-68536 GCF_025567525.1 Gallintestinimicrobium propionicum
TCTCCCGTCCATCCGAAAGCATGGTGTGTATATGAGCGATTCCATTTTGGATCAGGTGATTCAGCATCCGGAGGTCATCTACACCCTGGCACAGGAGCTTGTAGCCGAGAGGGAGCAGCTTGAGGGTATCCGCAAACAGCTGGATGCGGCACAGCCCAAGGCAGACTACTTCGATACCTTTGTGAACTCGGAGGATTGTACCTGCATCCGGAATTTCTGTAAGGAAATCGGAATCCAGGAGAAGACGGCAGTGGCTCTCTTACTGGATCATCGCTATCTGTACCGCAGTCCGAGTGGCTGGCTGATGCCTTTTGCAGACAAATCTGCAAGGGGCTATTTTATTGTCCGGGATTGCTACGGCAGAAGCGGAAAACTGGTGCAGCAGACGAGAGTGACCTGCAAGGGAAAGAATCATCTCTTCAAGTTGTTTAAGAAATGGGGTGTGATCGAATGACGCTTTTTACAGAGGGACGCCTTCAGGCGTTTGAACGCATGATGCAGGATACCGGCAAATACCATCGCCGGGAGGACAGCGAAGATCGTCCGCGCAAATGTCCGAAGAAAAAAGCGGAGCCTGCGAAAAAGGATGGTGAGCACCATGCCGGTATTCAGGGTTGAGAAAAACAGCAATTACACAACGATGTGCAATTACCACTTGCGGGATCAGAGTCTCAGCCTGAAAGGGAAAGGACTTCTCTCCATGCTGCTCAGTTTGCCTGACACATGGAACTATTCGGTACGGGGATTATCTTCGATTACGCCGGACGGCGTAGATGGAGTGCTTACGGCTTTGAAGGAGCTGGAGCGTCTTGGGTATCTGGAAAGGAACCAGCAGCGTGAGAGTAACGGTCGGATGGGCAGAGCGGAGTATGTGATTTATGAGATGCCAAGGAAAAAGCCGTGTTCGGAATCACCGTGTACGGAAAAGCCGTATACGGTAAATCCGGATACGGACACACCGGTTACGGAAAATCCCGCGCAATTAAGTACTAATAGAACAAGTACTGAAACAATCAATAAAAGAGAGAAGAAGGAAATCCAGCATCGGTATGGCTCATACGGAAATGTTCTTCTCTCCGATACGGAATACGGCAAGCTCCGGCAGGAGTTCCCAGGAGATTATCAGATGCGGGTTGAACGGCTCTCTGAGTATATGGCTTCCACCGGCAGGAGCTACAAAAATCACCTTGCCACAATCCGGAGCTGGGCAAAGAGAGAAAAGCCGAAGTATAACCCGGCAGACTACACATTTGAGGAAGGAGACAGCCTATGAGCGACATGGTGCCTGAAGTATTGAATGCGGCGTTGGATTCGCTCTTTACGCCGAAAGAACCCGGAGAGCAGGAATACCAGGGCGTGGACGGACTGCTGTATTGCCGGAACTGTCATACTCCGGTGCAGTGCAGGGTAAAGCTCTGGGGCAGAGACAAGATTGTTCCCTGCCTTTGCAGATGCCAGCAAGAAGCGATGGCGGAAAAGAAACGCCAGGATGAGCTGGTGGAGCGGCAGCGCAAAATCAGGCAGCTGAAGGCAACGGGAATTCAGGAAAAGCATCTTCTGGAATGGAATTTTGCCGTTGCAGAAGATAATAAGGATATCCAGATGGCAAAACGCTATGTGGAGCAGTGGAAAAAGGTCAAGGCTGAAAACCTTGGCCTTTTGTTATGGGGAGATGTCGGAACTGGAAAGTCCTTTGTGGCGGCATGTATTGCCAATGCGCTGCTGGATCAGGGCATTCCGGTTTTGATGACGAACTTCTCCAAAATCCTGAACCAGATGGGTGCCATGTATTCGGAAGAACGATACCGGTATATCGCTTCGTTTTCTAATTATTCTTTGTTGATTCTGGATGATCTGGGGATAGAGCGCAGCACCGAATATGCGTTGGAGCAGGTCTACGCTGTCATTGATGAGCGGTACAAGTCCGGGCTTCCGGTCATTATCACAACCAATCTGAAGATTGCAGAAATCCGCAATCCGCAGGATGTGGCATACGCCCGGATTTACAGCAGGATTCTGGAAATGTGTACGCCGGTGCGAATCAGCGGAGAGGACCGCAGAAAAAGCATTGGAAAAGAAAAACAGCAGGTCGTTAAGGAGGTACTTGGTCTATGAAGTGCAAGGCAAAAAAGGCGTTTTTCGCAGGTAAGAATGACATCTATCACCGCTGGAAGGAGGTTAAGAAGCTGAATGGCAAAAGCAAAAACCAGTATTACAACAGAAAACCGCAGTGGCTCAGCTGCCGACGCTGCGGCTAAGGAGCAGCGGACGGAGATGCCGCTTTCTGACCTGCATCCCTTTGAAGGGCATCCCTTTAAGGTGCTGGACGATGAGCTGATGGAACAGACCGTGGAGAGCATCAAGCAGATCGGTGTGGTATCACCGCTGATTGTACGGCCTGATCCGGAAGGCGGATTTGAAATCCTTTCGGGACACCGCAGGCTTCATGCAGCGCAGCTGGCAGGTTTGGAGAAAGTGCCGGTCATCGTCAAGGAAATGGATGATGATGCGGCAATCATCTTTATGGTGGACAGCAACTTGCAGCGGGAGAATATTCTTCCCAGCGAGAGAGCGTTTTCCTACAAGATGAAGCTGGAAGCAATCAAACATCAAGGTGAACGGGGAGAGGAAACTTCATCCCAAGTTGGGATGAAGTTGCAATCCCTTGATATTGTCGGGCAAGAAGCTGGCGATAGCCGTAATCAGGTTCATCGCTATATCCGCCTTACCAACCTGATTCCAGAAATTCTGGATATGGTGGATGAGAAGAAAATCGCCTTCAATCCGGCGGTAGAGCTGTCTTATCTGAAGCCATCTGAACAGAAAGAATTTCTGGAGGCTATGGACTATGCACAGGCATCTCCATCCCTGTCGCAGGCGCAGCGGCTGAAAAAGCTCTCGCAGGAGGGCGGCTGCACCTTGGATGCCATGTGTGAAGTAATGAATGAAATCAAAAAGGATGAGCTTGACCATGTGACGATTAAAAACGAGGTTCTTCGGAAGTATTTCCCGAAATCCTATACGCCGAAGCAGATGCAGGACACGATTATCCGGCTGCTGGAAAAGTGGCAGCGAAGTAAACAACGAGATATGGAACGATAAGGAGATTTTTATGATGATGAACTTTAAGAAGAATCAGAACAACGCAGTGTGCAGTATGGACTGCAAGAACTGTCCGAACGGTGCATCGCAGCCCAATCCGATGGATGATCCCAAGTTTGAGAAGTCCATTGCGATGCTTCATAACTGGCTGATGCTGGAGGCAATCCGTGAAGATCACCCGAAGGAGCGCATTGTGATGGTGATCCTGCCGGGGGCTGGCGGCGAACTTCTAACCGAGGCTGGCAGTCGAGACATCTTTGAGGATGTTTATGATGAGATGGAGGCTGATCTGGTGGCAGATGGGGAACTGCTTCTCCATTATGATAAGAGCGATGTGATCGAGACTGACAGAACCCGCTATCTGCTGGGAGCTGCGGAAGTTTCGGAAATCGACCAGAACGGCAACGAATGCAGCATCAATCTGTTTACGCTGGAACGCACCATCGACTATGTGAACGAGAACCTGACGGTGGTTTCCATTGGCGGCGAGTTGGTTCCAGCACTGCGCCTGATCTAAGGAGGTGCCTATGAAGAAATTTGATGTGGAGATTACAGAGACTCTCCAGAGAAAGGTTTCCGTGGAAGCTGCCTCACAGGAAGATGCGGAACGCATGGTGACGCAGGCGTGGAACAATCAGGACTATGTTCTGGATTCCGGCGATTTCACTGGTGTGGATTTCAAGACCGTTGGAGAACATGAATTGGCAGAGACCAGGACAATGGATGTGCTGCTGGTACAGCCCAATGCCTATCCGAAGAAAATCAGTGTTGGCACGGAGCTGGAAGATTTGCAGGCCATGGTCGGCGGCGATATTGAAGTCACCTATCCATTTGAGGATGAAGTGGCCATTATTCTGAATGAATCCGGCAAAATCAATGGTCTGCCGCTGAACCGTGCGATTTACACCGAAGACGGGGATATGCAGGACATTTATGCCGGTGATTTTCTGGTGGTAGGGCTGACAGAGGATGACTTTGGTTCTCTGACTTCGGAGCAGATGCAGAAATTTGAGGAACAGTTCCATCAGCCCCAGATGTTCGTTCGTATGGGCCGCAGCATCATGGCGATTCCGGTTCCGGATGACATGGTGAAGAAGATGGAGGAAAAGGCTGCAAAGCCCCAAGAAAAGAGCAAACCTGCACCGGACCGGGACAGTTTGTAAGGAAGGAGGCGGAGATTCATGCAGGAAGAAGTTGAAAATCGTACCGTCAATCTGGCAATCAGCACCACGAAATTGACCTTTCGCACCATCGTGAATGGCTATAATGCGTGGAAACGGCACCATCAGGCAAAGGTGGCTCAGAAAACAGCGCAGCTGCCGGTTGGAAAGCAGAGCATCAAAGAACTGATCGGTCAGAATCAGGGAGTCAGCAGTATCCCCATTGAGAAAACGGATTTGAAAGGCTTTGAACAGGTGGCACGGAAATATGGTGTGGATTATGCCATTACGAAAGACCAAAATGTAATGCCACCCAAGTACACGGTGTTCTTTAAGGCGAAGGATGCGGATGCACTGACTTCCGCTTTTGAGGAATTCACCAACCGAAAGCTGAAAACAAAGGAAAAACCGAGTGTTCTGGAGCAGCTTAACAAGCTCAAAGAGCTGGTTGCTGCAATTCTTCCGGATAAGGTTCGTCACAAAAGTCAGGAGCGTGATCTATGAGTAATAAGACAAAGAAGCAGCTGCTCCTGAACCTGCCGTACTTCATTGCCGGTCTTGTATGTACCAATCTGGGAGAAGCGTGGAGAATTGCCGAGGGCGCAGACATGTCTGAAAAGCTCCTCGGCTTTCTTTCTGCCCTGGGTGCAGCCTTTTCCAATCCGATGCCAAGTCTGCATCCGATGGATTTGCTGATTGGTGTGTGCTGCGGAGCGGGTTTGCGGCTTGCTGTGTACCTGAAAGGCAAAAATGCCAAGAAATATCGCCATGGCATGGAGTATGGCTCTGCTCGTTGGGGTACGCAGAAAGACATCGAACCGTTTGAAGATCCAGTGTTTGCAAACAATGTGATTCTGACCCGGACGGAGCGGCTGATGATGGGCAACCGCCCGAAGAATCCGGCAAATGCCCGAAACAAAAACGTGCTGGTGGTGGGCGGCTCCGGCAGCGGCAAGACCCGGTTTTGGCTTAAACCCAATCTTTTACAATGCCACAGTTCCTATGTGGTCACTGACCCGAAAGGCGATATCGTAATCGACTGCGGCCAAGCCCTTTTGAAGAACGGATACAGTATCCGGATTTTCAATACTATCAATTTCAGAAAGTCGATGCATTATAATCCCTTCGCGTATATTCACAGCGAAAAGGATATTTTGAAGCTGACCACAACCCTCATTGCCAACACCAAAGGGGACGGCAAGGCCGGTGACGAATTCTGGACGAAGGCAGAGACCTTGCTGTATTGTGCTTTGATTGGTTATATCCACTATGAGGCACCGCTGGAAGAGCAGAACTTTGCAACACTGATTGAATTCCTGAATGCGATGGAAGTACGCGAGGATGATGAAACCTTTCAGAATCCAGTGGATCAGATGTTTGAAGCTCTGAAAAAGAAAAAACCGAACCACTTTGCTGTCCGCCAATATGCCAAGTTCAAGCTGGCGGCGGGTGTTGTATGCTCTAAAAGACTTCTTAATCAAGCGGTTGGGAAGTCTCTTAGAACACACAACCTAAAACCGAAGAAAGGAGCGCAAGTTATGAGAAAAAATGAGAAAATCACAGCTCTGTACGAACGACTGAGCCGTGATGACTTTGGCAAAGATGATGACCAACAGCGTGAGAGCAATTCCATTTCCAATCAAAAGGCTATGTTGGAGGAGTTCGCCGCACGGCAGGGCTTTACAAACATTGTCCATTTCACGGACGATGGCATTAGCGGTACTTGCTTTGACCGTCCCGGATTTCTGGCAATGATGAAAGAGGTTGAAGCCGGGAATGTGGAGTACCTGTGTATCAAGGACATGAGCCGCATGGGTCGTGACTATCTGAAAGTCGGTCAGATTATGGAAATTCTGCGTCAGCGTGGCGTTCGCCTTATCGCCATCAATGACGGCGTGGACAGTGCCAGAGGGGACGATGATTTTACCCCTTTCCGCAACATTATGAACGAGTATTACGCCAGAGACACCAGCCGTAAAATCCGTTCCACTTTCCAGTCAAAAGGCAAGTCCGGCAAGCACCTCACAGGCACGGTCATTTACGGCTATCTCTGGAACGAAGCCAGAGACCAATGGTTGGTTGACCCCGAAGCCGCTGATGTGGTCAAGCGCATCTTTGCCATGACGATTGAGGGCTACGGTCCGTATCAGATCGCCAGCAAGCTGAAAGAAGAAAAAGTCCTCATTCCGTCCGCTTACCTTGCCCAGCACGGCGAGGGCGTGAACAAGAATAAGACTTTCAAAGATGTGTACGGCTGGGGTTCTTCCACCATCTGCAACCTTCTTGAAAAGCGTGAATATCTGGGACACACCATCAATTTCAAGACCCGAAAGCACTTCAAGGACAAGAAAAGCCATTATGTCCCGGAGGACGAATGGACGATTTTTGAGAATACGCACGAAGCCATTATTGACCAGCAGACCTTTGACCTTGTGCAGAAAATCCGTGGGAATGTCAGACGCTACCCGGACGGCTGGGGCGAAGCAGCTCCCCTCACAGGCTTGCTTTATTGTGCCGATTGCGGCGGCAAGATGTATGTCCACCGTACCAACAACGGCAAGCGTATTTCTCAATATACCTGTTCCCAATACAGCAAAGTCCCAGTTGGAAAGCTCTGCACGACACAGCACCGTATCAATGAAGATGTGGTACTGTCCCTTGTTTCCGAAATGCTCAAAGCTATTGCCGAATATGCCAAGCATGACAGAGCCGAGTTTGTCCGTGTGGTGCAGGAAGCACAGTCCAGCCAGCAGACGGCAGAGGTCAGGAAACAGCGGACACGCCTTGCCACAGCAAAGCAGAGAGTTTCCGAGCTGGAAGTCCTGCTCTGCAAAATCTATGAGGACAACATTTTAGGCAAGCTGTCCGACAGCAGATACGCCACTCTGGACGCTCAATACGAAAAGGAACAGTCCGAGCTTACCGCTGAAATCTCTGTTCTGGAAAAGGCTGTCAAGAGCTATGAGAAGCACGAAAAGGACGCTGACCGTTTTATCGCTCTGATTGGTAAGTATGAGAACTTCGACAAGCTGACCATTGCCATGCTCAACGAGTTTATCGAGAAAATTCTTGTGCATGAGCGTGACCGCAAAGGAAGTATACAGACCACACAGGAGGTTGAGATTTACTTCAATTTTGTTGGGCGTTTCGTTCCCCCGGCGTTTGGAGAAGTGGAGCTGACCCCGGAGGAATTAGAAGAAATCCGCAAGCGAGAGGAACGCAAGGACAGACTTCATCAGAACTACTTGAAGCGTAAAGCCAGCGGAGCGCAGAAGCGATACGAGGATAAAATCAAGGAGCGGAAAAAGGCAGAAATCGAAGCCAAGAAAGCCGCCATTCGTGCAGAGGACATTGCAAAGGGCGTGTTCGTCCCTGTCAGCAGCTTACCGCAGAGAGAGCCAATGAAAGGAGTACAATCAGCATGAATATCACTTACACACAGAACGGCGATTATCTTATCCCGAACATC